>NZ_BAAAZP010000212.1:0-55223 GCF_039536965.1 Nonomuraea antimicrobica
GGCCCATCTCTCGATCAGGACTGAGGGGGCGGGATCCTCGGGTCGGGCAGCAGGTCGGGCAGCAGGTCGGGCAGCAGGTCTGCCAGTGCGGTGCGCACGGCGACTCGGCTCACCCCGCGCTCACGCGCGAGACCCGCGATCGAGGCGCCCTCGTCACAGAACGCCGCCCGCACTTCCTCAAGCCGGCCTCCGGCGAGTGCGGGTGGCCGGCCACGGTAGCGGCCTTCGGCTTCGGCCGCAGCGATCCCTTCAGCGTCAGTTCGTTTCGCAGGTCGCGCTGGAACTGCCCGACGGCGGTGATCACGTTGATGATCAGGGCGGTGGCGGTGGTGGCGTCGTCGGCGGCCAGGTCGTGGAAGTTGGACAGCGGCCCCGACAAGACTCGCAGCACGACGCCGCGGGCCTGGCACCACTCCCGGACGGCGTGGATGTCCATCAGGTCGCGGCAGAGCCGGAACAGCTCTCAGACGGTAAGGGCGTCGCCGGGGTGCGCAGCGGAGGCGACCTTGGCGAACGCGGCCCATTCCAGTGCGGAGATCCTGGAGGCGGTCGCCGGGTCCTCGAACAGCAGCACCCCCTCCACCGGATGGAACCCCTCGGCGACTCCTCCGGTCCGGACCAACAACCCGGCCACGGTGAGAATGTGCCGCCGCCGAAGCAGCGACTGGGTCGCGGTGGACGAGCGGGAGTAAACGATCCGCACCGGCGCTCCTCGGTAGTACGGAGCCCCGTTCTGTCGGGAAATCCTGTCGTCAATCAGCAGCCGGATCGAATTGCCCGACGGGGTGTTTCGTTCCCTGCTGTCCGATTTCACCTGGTCCGCTCGACGGCCTTCACATGGGTGTCGTCAAACCTTCTAATCCCGATACCCCACGGACAGACCGAAGACCGGCGGATCGGCTACCTGGCGGCTGGGGTCACGTTCGGGAGCGGAGGGCCGGTACCGGATGCGACCGCTGGTTCCGCGAGGGTTGGGATGTACCCGGATAGTCGGTCCGTGGCGAGTTGGTAGCGCTCCCCACCTGCCAGGGGGTGGGGAGCGTATTGATGTGGTTGCGGGGTGGGCCCGCTATCCGCCGATGTGCGGTGCTCGGGCGGCGGCGGAGCCGTCCCGGATCACCTCGCCGGTGAGGTTGCCGTTGGCTTCCGAGCCCAGGAAGACGATGAGGTTGGCCACGTCGTCGGAGGTGGACAGCCTGTGCGTGGGGGTGGCGGCGGCGAGGGTGTCGGTGACGAACGCGGGGATGTCGGGGCGGCTGTCGGTGAGGGTGAAGCCCGGCGCCACGACATTGACCAGGATCCCATCACGGCCGCCGTTCCAGGCCAGGCTGCGGGCGAGGCCGTACAGGCCGGATTTGGCGGTGCCATAGGGCCCCGGACCGGGCAGGCCCTCCTCGGCGACGCTTGAGGAGATCAGCACGATACGGCCCCAGCTCCTGGCGCGCATGCCGGGCAGGACGGCGCGGACCGTCGCCACTGTTCCGATCAGGTTGGCGCCGATCATGGCGTCCCATTCCTGCAGAGGCACGTCCTCGAACCGGACGCTGGGGTCGGGCGGCCCATCGCCGCCCCAGCGCACGGCATTGGCGACGAGGACCTCGATGCCGCCCCAGCGCTCGACGACGGTCGCGACGGCATGGTCGATGGTGGCCAGGTCCTCGAGGTCGAGCCGGACGATGAACGCCTGCCCGCCGGCGGCCTCGACATCGGCAGCCACTTTCTCGGCGCTGTCGGGATGGTTGCGGTAGGTGATCGCCACGCGGGCGCCTTCGCGGCCGTAGGCGCGGGCGGTCGCAGCGCCGATGCCGGTCGACGCGCCGGTGATCAGGACCACGCGGCCGCTGAGATCAGTGTTCATGGTGTGGGTTGTCCTTCTGTCTTCGCTTCGCTGATGGGTCGGGGAGTCGCGGTCAGGACGGCGTCTCGGCGCGCACCCGGGTTGCCAGGGCGTGCACCGCGCCCAGCGCCGTGGTGTGGGAGGTCTCGTGCTGCTCGCGGAACTGCGCGAGGAAGGGCATGACCGTGGCGTGGGTGAGTTCGGCATGGACGAAGGTGACGTCGTCAAGTCCGAGCACGGAGAAGTAGGCGCGCAGGTAGGGCTCGTGGAAGTCGAAGTGCTCGCGGGGGGTGCCGGGTCCGTAGGCGCCGCCGCGCGCGCTCAGCACCACGGCTGACTTCCCCTTGAGCGGCAGCCAGGGCAGGGTGACGCGGTCGATCCACGCCTTGAACGCGGCGGGCACCGTGAAGTTGTACATCGGCACGCCCAGGAGCAGGACGTCGGCCGCGAGGAGCTGCTCCACCAGCGGGCGGGTGGTCGCCCAGCTCCTGGTCAGCTCGGGAGCGCCGGCGGCCACCTGGTCCATGGTCTCGATGTCGCGCACCCCGTTCACCGATGACTGGGTGGCGAGGCGGACCCGGTCTTCGTCGATGGGTGGCACCGGATCGGCCACCAGGTCCCGGTAGGTGTAGACGCCGTCCGGGTGCGTGGCACGCCAGTCGGCCACGAAGGTCTCGCCGAGCCTGCGGGAGAACGACTCGCTGCGTCCGCTGGCGTCCAGATGCAGAAGATGCATCACAAGGTTGCCTCACATTCAAGATGGTCTGGAATCGCAATCAATATAGACCAAGATAATTTCAAGTCAAGAACATCTTGGCTTGGTATCATGCTGTCCATGGCCCACGCCCCCACATCCGAAGGCCCGCACGGGAGCGGACTGCACCAGGACCTGCACTGGCTGTTCGCGCGACTAAAGCAAGGCCTGGCCACCGCTGAGACCGCCGCGGTGCGCGAGCACGGAATGACCCTGTGGGGCTACACGGTGCTGGTGGCCGTGGTCGAAGCCCCCGCCCGCACCCAGCTCGCCCTCGCCCAGGCCGTATCGGTCGACAAGAGCAAGCTGGTCCTCATCCTCGACGAACTGGAGGACGCCGGCCTGGTGCGCCGCCGCCCCGACCCCGCCGACCGCAGGGCCCGCATCATCGAGGCCACCCCCGAGGGCGACCGCGCCCTCAAAGCCGCCCGCGCCGACATCGAGACGATCGAGAACCAGCTCTTGGCCGACCTCGCCCCCTTGGCCCGGACCACACTGCAGAGCTCGCTACAACATCTCGCCGGCGAGCCCATCGCGAAAGTCGAGGACGGACGGTCACCCGAAACCGCCTGCGCGCCCGACCCGGCCTGACCGCTCTGAGGTCACGGCACCTTGTTGACCAAGTTGAGAATCGTTCGATTCTCAACACCACAGCCCGACGGGCTCCGGACGCCCCTCCCCGGCTCCGCGACCTGTTGAAAACGTGTTGAGAAAATCGGGTGTTCAACAAGTGCACCAGCACCCTTATCTCCACACTTTCAAGTCATGGAGCCCATCGCCGAGCCCGTACTGCCCTACCCCCACGCCCGTAACGACTGCATCTTGTGCCGCGAGATGGACGTCGACTTCGAAATCGTGGAAGAGGCGCTGGAACCATCGTCCTGGACGCCAGGCCGCCCACCTCGCCGGTTCTGCCAGGGGTGCATCGGCCGATGGATGGTCACCCAGGCCGCCTACGGTCGCGGCAGCCAGACCTCCCCTGATGAGCCACTCAAGGTGACCGTCACCATGCTGGCCCCCGGCGGCGGCTCGTGGTGAACACCACGACCGAGAACCTCGCGCTTCGCGAAGGTCCGCCGTTGGAGGGATCTCCCGGCGAGAACCCACTGGCGGCCGAACCCGAGGGCCCGCCGGGGGCGCTGATCGGCTACGCCCGCGTCTCCACCGCCGACCAGCTCCTGGACCGCCAGATGACTGCCCTCACCGCGGCGGGCTGCATCCGGATCTTCGCCGACCAGAAATCCGGCAAGAACGCCGAGCGCGAGGAGCTCTGGAAGGCGCTGGACTACCTGCGCGTCGGCGACACCCTCGTGGTGCCCTCGGCCGCCCGTCGGCGATGACCGCCGAGCAGATCCGGCACGCCCGGGACCTGCTCACCCGGCCGGAGAACACCGTCTCATCCATCGCCCGCCTGCTCGGCGTCAGCCGCTCCACGATCTACAAGTACGTGCCCGAACTCGCAAGCGGCCGACCTGTCGTCGTACAGCCAACGGCGCGAGCCGAACTGGAGCCGGGAAGCTGATTGCGCAGTTGCTGGCGGCCTTCATCCCGCTGGCCTTCACTCTCGGCACCGACTTCAAGCCCGCCCCCCGTATCCCGCGGGAGGATGTGCTGCGCTGGGACCGCTGGTGAGCGCGCCGGCCGGGCCGCCCTGACCCAGGTGCGGCCTGGTAAGCCTCACCGGAGCACCGGCACGATCACGCCTGGTCAGGCTGGCACGGACCGCAGGACGCCGGCCACCTCGTCCACCACGGCCCGCGTGGGCCGCTGGCACACCAGCCATGTCGTCATCACGGCTTGGGGTAGCTCCTGGACGGGCCGCCAGTGCCAGCCGGGCAGCTTCAGCGCGGCGACGTGCGAGGCGACCAGCGCGGCGTCGGACCGCGTCGCCTGTGCGCAGGCCAGGACGTGCTCGGTGAACTGGGCGAACTGCCAGTACGGCCGGACGCCGATGGCCAGTACGGCCGCCGTGACACTCTCACGGGCTGGCTCGCGTTCACGGGCGTGCACGAGCACCCGCAGAGCGTGCAGATCGCCGATCCGGTAACCAGGCTCGCCGGCCAGCGGATGGCCGGGCCGCACTGCCAGCCCGAGGATCTCCCGGCGCAACAGCCACGAGGCGTAGTGGCCGGGCGGCTGCTGATGGACCAGGCACAGATCGAGCCTGCCCTCGTGGAGCAGACGCAGTTGGTCGAAGCTCGTGGCCTCCACATAGTTCAGCTCGGCATGGGGCAGCACCGTGTCCACCGCCTCGACGACCGAGGACAGCCAGGAACCGGGTGTGGCGGGAGGTACGCCGACGGAGACCACCTGCCGCGCCCGGGCGGCTTCCGAGACGATCTCCTGCGTGGTCGAGGCGAGACCGAGGATCTGCCGGGCGTGCTGCAGCAGCGCCTGTCCGCTCGGCGTCAGCCGCACCCCCCGGGAGGTGCGTTCGAACAGCCGCTGGCCGAGCTGCCGTTCCAGATCCATGATCTGCCGGCTCAGCGACGGTTGCGAGACCAGCAAACGCTGAGCGGCCTGATAGAACGAGCCCTCCTCCGCCACCGCGGCGAAGTATCGCAGGTGTCGAAGTTCCACGGTCCCTCCTCACCCGGCGGCTGGGCTATGCCTGCGGAACATAGTAGGCGTGCTTAGAAGGACTTGGACTGCGACGTGTCTCCGGCCCTGTACTGATGTCGACGGCCATCACCGATGGTGACGCGAAACAGTGAGCAGCCCTCCATGCTGCGTTCTTCGAGGAGCAAGATGAGGCTTGGCGTATGTTCGGCCTGCCTGCCGGAGCTGACGCCGCACCAGGCGACCGAGGCGGCGGCCGCAGCCGGGTATGCCGGAGTCGAATGGCGGGTCGCCGCCGAGACCGGTTCGCAAGGACCGGCGCACTTCCTGCGCAACAACCGCTGCACCCTGCGCCCGCGACGAGACGACATCCGCCACGCGCGCAAGCTCTGTGACCGCGTGGGCTTGGCTGTCGTCGGGCTGAGCGGCTACGTCCAGGTCGGCGACTTGCGGGGGGTCGAGCAGTTGATGAGCTTGGCGGCCGAGGCGGGCGCGCCGCGGATCCGCCTGTGGGCGCCGCCCACCACGGACGGCGGGTTCCATCAGGCACTCGGCCAGGCCATCGCGTTCTTCGGCGAGGTCGCGGAGCTGGCCGGCCGCTTCGGCGTGCAGGCGCTGCTGGAGATGCACCAGCGGACGATCTGTCCCAGTGCCGCGCTGGCCAAGCAGGTCGTGAAAGAGCTTCCTCCGCACTTGGTGGGAGTGATCTACGATCCCGGCAACACCGTGGTGGAGGGGTCGGAGGATCCCCGGCTGGCCTTGCAGATCCTTGGCGAGCACCTGGCCCACGTGCACCTCAAGAACGCCGCCTTCGAACGTGCCGAGGGCGGCGGCCCGTGGCGGCACCGATGGACGCCGATGAACGACGGCGTGCTCGACGTGCCCGCGATCCTGCGGCGGCTCGAAAGCTCCGGCTACCGCGGATGGGTGTCGGTAGAGGACTTCAGCACCGATCGGCCACCGCACGAGGCCCTCGCCTTCAACGCCGCCTACCTGCGCGGCCACGCCACGTTCGAGCCGACGACGGGAGAGCGAGCGTGAGCGCGAAAGGGGCGATCGTCACCGGAGGGGCGGGCGTCCTCGGCCAGGCTATCGCCGCCCAGCTGACCGCCGACGGCTTCGAGGTGACACTCTTCGACGTCGACGAAGCCGCTGTGACGCAGGCGGCGAACCGCCTGTCGGCGTCCAGCGGCGCAAACGCTTCCGGGTACCGGGTGGACGTGAGCGACCCCGATGCGGTCCGCGAGCAGATCGCCCGGCTGGAACACGCGGGCCGGCGTCTGGACTGCCTGGTCAACAACGCCGCCATCAACCCGCGCCTGCCGCTGTCCGGGCAGACCCCCGACGCCTGGGACACGACGATGGCGGTCAACGTGCGCGGGCCGATGCTGCTCTGCCAGGCGATGCGGCCCTGGTGGCAGCGCCATGGCGGGGGCCGCGTGGTCAACGTGAGCTCCCGCACCTGGCTCGGAGGGGGCCCCACGGCGTACGTCACCTCCAAGGCGGCCATCGTGGGCCTGACCCGGACCCTCGCCGTCGAACTGGGGTCGCTCGGCGTCACCGTCAACGCCGTGGCACCCAGCGTGGTGGAGACCCCCTTGACCAGGGCAGGTCGTACCGAAGAAGAATTTGAGCAGTTCGCGGCCCGCCACCGGGCGATGACCCCGCTCGGCCGGCTGGCCCGCCCTCAGGACGTGGCCGATGCCGTCGCCTTCCTGGCCGGCGAGCGGGCCGCCTTCATCACCGGCGAGATCCTGCACGTGTGCGGCGGAGCCCAGCTCGCACCGACGGCCTGACGACCAACATCCCGAAAGAACCTTCCGTGCCCTACTTCGAACGCTCCGGTGTACGCCTGTTCTACGCCGAATACCCGCCCGCCACCCACCCAGGTCCGCCGCTCAACCTGCTCCTCGTGCACGGCCTGTGGGGCGCGGCCGAAGGCTGGATCCACCAGATCCCCGCCCTGCGGACCAACTACCGCACCGTGGTCGTGGACCTGCGCGGACACGGACGCTCCAGCACTCCGCCATCGGGCTACGACCTCGGCGACCACGCCGAAGACCTGGCGGCCCTGATCCGGCACGCCGATCTGGCACCGGTCGTCCTGCTCGCCCATTCGATGGGCTGCTCGGTGTCCACCGTCCTGGCCGCCCGCCACCCCGACCTGGTCCAAGCCCTGGCACTGGTCGACCCCGACTACGCCGGCGATCCCAGCGAGCGGGAGTGGATGACCCGCCTGGCCGACGACCTGGAGGGACCGAACGCCGACCAGATCGCGCAGGACCTCATCAGCGACCGTTTCCACACCCCCGCCACCCCGGAGCATCTGCGCACCTGGCACCTGCTGGAAGTCCTGACACGGCCGGCATGGCTACGCGCTCAAACCTTCCGCCACAGCGCCTTCGGCCCCAGCAGCCTGCGCTTTCGTCCCCAAGCCGAACCCGTCCTGCGCCAACGCCGCCAACCGGTGCTGGCCTTCCACCGCCACCCGGCACGCGCCGAGGTGGAGCGCCTGTGCCTGCCGCACGGCCACAGCCGGATCGTGCAGCACCCTCACGCGGGCCACTTCATCCACCAGGAACAGCCCGACGAGATCAATCACACCCTCATGCAGTGGCTGGCCGCCCTTCCCCGATAGCCCTCCGCCCCCCGCAGAAAGGCAAGCCAACAGCCGTGACAGTCAACGAAAGCCTCGCCCCGTACGGCGCCCTTCCCCCGTCATCACCCCGCTACAAGGCCCGCGCTTGGGGCGTCACCGCCGTGCTGGTGCTCTCCTCGGTCGTGGTGTTCCTCGACAAAGCCCTGCTGGGCCTGGTCGCCAAGCCGATGAGCGCCGAACTCGGCATGTCGGCCGCCGGTTTCGGAACCCTGGGCAGCGCCTCCTACGTACTGTTCGGCCTCACCTGTATCGCCGTCAGCTTCGCCGCACAGCGCATCTCCCCGCGGTGGGTCCTGCTGGTCTGTGGCCTGCTGTGGGCGATCGGCCAGGTGCCCGCCATCGTCGCCGCCACCGGCGGCATGCTGTACGCGAGCAGGATCGTCGTCGGAGCCGCGGAAGGACCCGCCAACCCGCTGTCCATGACCGTGCTGTACTCATGGTTCCCCAACGAGCGGCGCGGCCTGCCTCAAGCGCTCTACACCGCGGGTGCCGCCGTCGCCAAGATCGCCCTCGCGCCCGTGCTCACCTTGATCATCATCGGGTTCGGGTGGCGCGCCGGTTTCCTCACTGTCGGAGCACTCGCGCTGGCCTGGTCGGTACTGTGGCTGGCCACCGGGCGGCAAGGACCGTACGGCGCCGCCCCCGCCCGGGGCGACCAGCCGCAGCCCGGCCACACGACCCGCATTTCTTGGCGCCGCGCGCTGCTCAACCGCACCTTCATCGGCTGCTTCCTCGCCTACTTCGCCCAGAACGCGCTCGCCGCCATCATCTTCACCTGGCTGCCCTCCTACTTCGAGAACGCGCTGGGCTTCTCACCCGAGGCGGCCGGGTCGTTGTTCGGGCTGCCCAGCGCGCTCGGTATCGTGGCGCTGGTCACCACCGGAGCGGTCACCGACCGGCTGCTCCGCACCGGCGTCACCTCCAGAAGGGCCCGCGGCCTGCTCGGCGGTGCCTGCCTCACCGGCGCCGGCATCCTGCTGACCTGCCTGCCGCTGATCCACACGCCGCTTCCCGCCATCGCCCTGCTGATGCTCGGCTACGGCATCTCCGTCACCGTCAACACCTTCGCCAACCCGGCCGTGGCCGAACTCGTGCCGCCCGCTCAGCGCGCCGGAATTCTCGGCGCCTTCTCCGGGCTCAGCGTCACCGCCGGCATCGCCAGCCCCATCATCACCGGATGGCTCCTGGACCGCGCCGCCACTCCCGAGGCCGGCTACACCACCGCCTTCCTGCTTAGCGGCATCCTGCTCGCCGTCGCCGGAGTGCTGTTCGCCCTGCTCGTCGACCCCGAACGCGACCGCCACAATCCCCTCAGGAGCAACCATGTCCCAGCCTGAACCACACCACCCCCCGCTGGACCTCACCCCAGACGAACTACTCAGCACTGCCCGCCCGGCCGTCGGTTCGGGCCCCGGGCCAGCAGGTCGTCCACCGGCGGCGACACGCGTACCACGCCGTCGTTGCCGGCGCTCGCGATGCGTACCGTGTGTCGCCTTCGACCGCACGGGCCGCAGGCGGCATCCGAAGGGGGAACGGGAACGGTGGCCTGGTCACCCGGGCGCGCCCGCCACGGCGAGATGAGCGGAACGCGCCCCCCGGGACGCTGCCGTTCTGCGATGCCGGGCAGACTGCAACCGAACCGCCAGACGGGAGAGGCCGACGCATGAGCACGCCACCACCGCCACCTGGAGTGGAGCGGACCCACGGATCACCCGTGCGGATCGGCGCCCTCGTTCCGCTGACTCCGCCCGGCTGGGTCGAGGCGGGCCGGCACTTGCTCGCCGGGCTCGAGCTGGCAGTCGGCGAGGTCAATGACGACGGCGGGATCGACGGGAGACCGCTGGAGCTGGTGGTCCGGGACACCGCGGCCGACCCGCGGAGGGCCGCCGCGGCCGTGGACGAACTGGCTCACCTGGGCGTGGCCGCCCTGGCGGGGGAGTACCACAGCGTCGTAGCCCGCGCCGCAGCCGCCAGGGCCGACGCCCTCGGCCTGCCGTTCCTCTGCTCGTCAGCGATCCTCGACGCGCTCACCGAACAACCGACGGACTGGGTCGCGCGCCTCGCCCCGGCGCAGTCGCGCGGCTGGGGGATCTACGCGGACTTCCTCCTCGGCGCGGGCCACAGCCGCATCGCCGTTGCCGCCCAGCCGAGTGTCTACTGGGCGGCCGGGGCCCGCATCCTGCGGGACCGTCTCGCTCCACGCGGCGGCGACATCATCGAACTCGACATGGGCGCGCTCGCCCCCGCGGACGTGTGCGACGCGCTCGCCGACAACGGCGCGACAGCTCTCCTTCTGCTGGTCGGCCACCCCGAGCCGGCGGTGCCGATCGTCAGGTCCGTCCGCGGTGACCGGCGCCTCGCCGAGGTCATGATCGGCGCTCCGGCCGGGCAGCCGGAGTTCGCCGAATGGGCGTCGTCGCTGGGCGCCGACGGCGCCGCGATCCCGTTCCTGCGCTACCTGCCCGAGCGCCTCGGCCCGCTCGGTGCACGAGTCGGGACGGCCCTTCGCGAGCGGCTGGCCGCAGAGCCCTCCTTCGTCGCCTTCGAGGGCTACGACGCGGTCGCCGTCCTCGCAGGCATGCTGCGTTCGCATGGCGCGGACCGGGCGCGCATCGCCGAATCCTGGCCACAAGTCGTGGCCGAAGGCACCCGCGGGCAGATCCGGTTCTCCCGCACGCCGGGCATCGGCGTTTGGCAGTGGGCCTGGGCGCCGGTCCAGGTCGTCGATCGAGACCCGGCGGAGCCCGGTCGTCTTCGGATCCTGCACGCCGGCTGAGCCGAGCGTCGCCGGGGGCGTGCCCGCGTACAGCGACATCGGAAGGGGTTGTGAGCTGGATCACGGTTGAGGGGGACCGCCAGGCCGCCGATCGACGGACACGTACGGATCGGCAGCAACACAACACCTTCACCGCGACCCTGATGCTGCAACTGGTGGCCGAGGGCACGATCGGGCTGGACGACCCGGTGGACGGCTGCCTGCCCGAGTTCGCGGTGGACCGGCGGATCACCGCGCGGACGCTGCTGCAGCACACCAGCCGCCTGGTCAACTTCGTGGCGCCGGACGCCTCGCCGGAGATCCCCGGGCCGTACGCCCACGCCTGCTACAGCTACGTGAACGCGAGCGAGCGGACGACGGCCGACGTCACCCGCCACAACCCCTCCTGGATCTCCACCGGCGGCGACATGATCTCCACCGTCCAGGACCTGCACACGTTCGTCTCCGCGCTGACGGGCGCCTCCGTGGGGCACGCGGCGCCGATGTACAGTACGCCCGACGGCAGCAAGGCCCTGACCGCCGCGCTGAACTGCGTCGACGACGCCGACCCGTCCATGGCGGCGGCGTTCCGGAACGCCCAGCAACGGCTCGTCAACGAGGTGTTCTGCGGCGGGCAGGCCGATCCGGCTCAGACGGCGGACTGAACACCGGCCCGTCCGGCCGCCCGGCCGCGGCGGGGTCCGCCGCGTCAGCGGCGGCCTGGCGGGCGTCGAACTCTTCCAGAGCCTCCCGCGCCGCCGTTCGGGTGTCCTCATCGGCCTATCTGGGGTTGTCAAGCGACGGCCGGCACCTGGCCCCGATGTCTCTGGCATTACCGTGTGCGATCAGCAAGGGCGCAATCCACGTCGCAGGCCGGGGCCGGAGCTCCGCGTACCGTGCAGGGGCGGCCGGGCCGCCCGCGTCGGGCCGGCCGGGGCCACTTTCTGGGACGCCGGGTACGCGGGGCGAACCTTTCGGCGCCCCGCGGCGTTGATCTTCCTAAGCGACGAAGGGGGCGCAGATGGCGCGGGCAGGGGCGATTCCCGGTACGGACGGGTGGATCGAGCGTCCGGCGGAGGTGGATCGGGTTGTGGCCGCGCTGACCTCCGGGGACGGCGGCCTTGTGACGGTGGTCCCGGAGGCGGGCGGCGTGGAGGGGATGGGCGTCACCGCCGTCGTGGCGGCCGCGCTGCACCGCTCCGAGGTGGCAGAGCACTTCACCGAGGGCGTCGGCTGGGTCAACGCCGGCGGCGCGGGCCCGGAGCAGTGGATTCCCGAGCTGGTCGACGTGCTGGGCCACCTGTATGGCGAGGAGGATCAGTTCCAGGCCCAGTTGGACGACATTCCAGACATCCACGACGAGGACGCGGTGTCAGAGGTCATGGAAGAGATGATCTTCACGCCCGGGGCCCGGTTGGTGGTGATCGACGGCTTGCCGAACACGGTCCAGGTCGCGCCGCTGGTCTTCCGGATGCCGGGGTGGACGTGGCTGGTCACCACCGCCGTCGCCGATGACCTGCCGGAGTTCGCCGTTACGGTGCCCGTCGGGCCGATGGCGTCGGCGCAGGCTGTCGAGCTGCTGCGTCGCGACCTGCCCGAACTGGAGGAGGGGGCGGCCGCCCGGCTGGCGGAGCTGACCGGTGGCTGGCCGCTCGCCCTGGACATGGTCCACGGGGCGATCGCCGATCAGGGCGTCGCGGGAGAACCGGCCGGCGCGGTGGCGGCGCGGATCGCGGGGGCGATCGCGGAACGGGTGGATCTCACCGACCCCGCTTCGCGGGCGGCGCTGATCGGCACCCTCGTGGATCACTCCGTCGGCTGGTTGCGCACGGTCGACCCGGCCGCCGCCGAGCGGTTCCTGGAGCTCGGCCTGTTCGGCGCGGACGAGACCGTCCCCATCGGTGTGGCCGCGATGCTGTGGAGCGCGGACGGCGGCATGACAGGCGGTCGGCTTGACGAGCTGATCGCCAGGCTGGAGGGGCTGTCCCTGCTCAGGCGGCGTACCGACGAGGCGGATCTGGTGCTCGTGCGCGAGGCGGGCGCCCGCGTCCGCGAGTTGCTCGGCCCGGAGGGCCTGGCCCGGGCGCGCCGGGCGCTGATCGACGCCGGCATGGGGCAGGACCTTGAGGGCTGGGCCGACCTGCCCGGCACCGGCGAGTGGCTGGTGCGGCGCATCGCGAGCCTGCATGCCGACGCCGGAGACGTGGAAGGGCTGCGGGAGGTGGTCTGCGATGGGTTATGGCTGGCCACCCAGATTCAACTGTCCGGCGTCGAGGCTGCGATGGCGGAACTGGCCAAGGCAGGCGCCGGACCGGCCGAGGCGTTCGGCCGGGTCCTGGGTGGCTCGGCCCACGTGCTGGAGTTGGCGCGTCACGGCATCAGCGTGAGCGTCATGGCCACGCTCGCCGCCCGCCTGTACGCGATGCCTGGCCAGGCCGCGGAGTTCCGCAGGTTGATGCAGGCCAGGGACCGTCCTTGGCTGGAGTCCCGTTGGACGCCGCCGGGACTGCCGCATCCGGCGCTGCTGCGCACGTTCCGCCATGCTTTTGTGGGGCTACCCGACCTGGCGATCAGCGGGGACGGAGCGTGGCTGGCGGCCGCGGGTGATGCTCTGGTGCCGCGCTGGGGCTTGGACGGCGTACGGCCGCACAGCCTGCTCGGCCACCACGCCGTCGTCAGGTCGGTGGCCTCGGCTCGTGACGGCTCCTGGCTGGCCACCGCGAGCTGGGACAAGACCGTTCGCCTGTGGGAGCCGGACGGAATGCCGCGTGACGTCCTCACCGGTCATCCCGACGGCGTCGAGGCGGTGGCGATCGCGCCGGACGGGACGTGGCTGGCTGCGGGCGGGGACGGGTTCCTGTGGTTCTGGGGGGCCGACGGGACGCTGCGCGCCCGCGTCGAGGAGGGCGACGATTACGAGCGCATCGCCATCTCCCCTGACGGGACGTGGCTGGCCACCACTGGGCGGGACGGCGTCCACCTGTGGAACGCCGACGGGACGCACCGGGCGACCGTCCTCGAGGACGAGGGCGCCGGGGCGGTGGCGATCGCGCCCTCGGGAGAGTGGCTGGCGCTGATCGGCGTCGAGAACGGCGTCCTGCTGGTGAACGCCGACGGCAGCCGGCGCGCCCTGCTCGACACGTCCTGCAGCGGCAGTGCCCTGGCCATCGCACCGGGCGGCGACTGGCTCGCGATCGCCGACTTCGACGACAACGTGGTGGTCATGGACCTGGGCGGGTCGGTACGCGCCCGCCTGCACGGCCACGCCGCCGGGATCAACGGGTTGGTGTTCACGCCCGACGGCGGCCGGCTGGCCTCGGTGAGCCTCGACAGTACGGTGCGGATCTGGGATTTGGTCCTGGCGTTGCGGGAGGCTCCGGCCGAGCCGGGCGGCGGCCCGCACGGCTCCCGTGCCGTCGCGGTGGCACCGGACGGCTCGTACCTCGCCACGGCCGGGAGGGAC
Source organism: Nonomuraea antimicrobica (assembly GCF_039536965.1). NCBI lineage: Bacteria > Bacillati > Actinomycetota > Actinomycetes > Streptosporangiales > Streptosporangiaceae > Nonomuraea > Nonomuraea antimicrobica. The sequence continues at coordinate 14,028 of NZ_BAAAZP010000212.1, forward strand.
GGCGTCCACTTGTGGAACGCCGACGGGAGCCCGCGCGGACAGGGGCCCGAGGCGTGGGCGGAGAGCGTGGCCGTCTCCCCCGACGGGACGTTCCTGCTCACGGGCGACGCGGACGGGCTCATCCGGGTGCTCGACGCGGACGGCACCGTGCGCAGGACCGAGGACGTGCAGTCCGGCAGGACCCTGGCCGATCTGCCGTCGGCGGCGATCGCACCGGACGGCACCTGGATGGCCGTCGCCGCCGACGACGAGGTCCGCGTCCTGATCCGTGACGGCGAGGGGTCGGTGGTCCTGGGACCGTACGGCGACGACGTCCGTGCGGTCGCCATCGGCCCGGACTCCTCCTGGGTGGCCGTCGCGGCAGGCCGGGAGGTACGACGGTGGACGCGCGACGGCCGCCCGCTCGGCCCCGGCATGGAGGCGGACAAGAACATCCAGGCGCTGGCGGTCGCACCGGACGGCCAGTACCTGGCGGCGGGCACGACCGGCGGTGTCGTCGAGTTGTTCGACGTCATGGAGGGCGAGCGGGTAGCGCGGTTCGGGCACGACGACCGGCTGACCGGGGTGGCCTTCTCCCCGGACGGCACCCGCCTGGCCACGACCGCGGCCAACGGATGCCTGCGCGTGTGGGACTTCGGCCTGCGCAGATGCGAGAGCGGGATCGTGTTGGACGGCAAGCTGCACGGTGTCGCGTGGTTCCCCGACGGCTCGGGGGTGTGCGTGGCGGGCGCGGCGGGGCTCGCGGGCTTCACCTATCACCGCTGATCGGCGCTCAGGATGCCGGGCCTGAGGACGGGACCGTACGAAGAGAGACAGAGCCGATCACTGGGCTCCGGCCCGTAATCGGTGGTGGCGCTGAGTGATCAGCTGAAGTCGGCGACATACCGGTCATGGCAGTAGACGGTGTCCCGCTCGGAAACCCGGTTTCGTGTCTGAAACGGGGATTTGCTGCGTGATCAGGGTGGCGGCTGCGACCATCGCGGGGGTTGCTGTCGCTTGTCTACCAGTTGGTGAGGTGCTTGTTCGGCCTGCTGGCGGTGGCTGGCCGCCGCCGGGGTGCCGCTGGCCAGATCGGGCCTTTGCTCGACGCCGACACCCCGCTGTTCTCCGCCGCGCTCGCCGAGGTCGAGCGGCGGCTCACCCAACGGATCGAGGAAGTGATCGTGCGGCGTGACATGCTGCGCCGGCTCGCCGACGGAGACCGGGCACTGCTGCCCGACCGGGCCGTGGCGCTGCTGGAGCGGATGTCCGGCCTCGGCTTTCCCGCGGACGCGGTGGCGACCGCCAGGGAGGGCTGGATGCCGGCCAGGGCCCTGGTCCCAGAGGGTTTCGACGACTACCTCACCGATGTCGAGCACGCCCTCGAAGACCCCCGGTTCGTCGACTTGATCAAGCCCGCCACCCAAGCTTCGGCTACGAATCGGACGACCCGCGCGTCCCCGAGCTCGCCACCGCCGTGGCCGACCACTTGCTCGCCAACCCCGCACAGCTCGAGATCATGACCGGTCTGCGAGCCCGCACCGATGCCGCGACCCGGTACGAGCTGATCGCCCTCCACGGCGAAGAGCAGGGATCGGCCGCGGCCCGGGGGATCGCGCTCGTCGAGAACAAGCTCCGCTCCGCCGGCATCCCCATCCCCAGACCCGGCCCCCACTGACCGCATCGCCAGGCCAGACCCTCACCGACCGCGCCCGCATCCGTCCGAGGTTCAGCCGCCTAAGCGCCCGGCGGCCGTGACCGTTGAGCCTTCCGGAGCAGAATGGTTGATTACAGCCTGGGTATGGTTCGCCACCGGACCTCTGAACGAGACGCGAAGGGCTGAACACCATGCCAGACCCGGCCCCGGCGGGGCGTACGCAACGTGCGGTCGGCTGCGTGGTGCTGGCCGCGCTCACCGCACTGGCCGTCACCGGATGCGGCGATCCCGGCAATGGCACCGCGAGCGCCGAGCCCTCCTCGCAGAGGCCGTCTCTCGCGCCTCCCACCCCGTCCCCGGCGGTGACGGCGGCCGACGGAGACGACCTGGCGGCCTGCACCGACGGCAACTGCGAGATCGCGGTGTCCAGGCCCGTGACGATCCGCTTCGAGATCCCCGACGGTCCCGCGACCCTGTCCCTGACCAAGGTCGGCAGGAACGAGGTCGGCTACAAGGTGACCTCAGGCGACAGCAGGACGAGCGGGGAGGCGAGCGGCGACGGCTGGGGCTGCCTCGCCGTCTTCACTCCCGGCGGCAGCAGCAGTGGGTGCAGCCTGATCGCGAGCGAGCCGCCGGACAGGCAGGAGGGGGCCGTCGTCCTGCAGGTGCTGGCAGGCGCCGAGGGCACCGCGCTCCTCCGGCTCGTCTCGGACTGACGCTCGTGGCGGCGCCCGCCCCGGCAGCCGAGCCGTCACCATTCCGTACGCACGCGTTTCGGCGATCGCCGCCGCCCGGCGCCGTCGCCCGATGGTCGAAGTCGATCCGCGGACACCGCTGACCGGAGCGGACGGGCCGGCGCCGTTGATCGACATCGTGGAGACCGCGACCAGGTCACGAGACGTACTGGACCTCCGGCCGCGACAACGAGGCGATGGCGGCGTCGTACGAGCCACCGGGCCACCGGGCCTCCGGACCGGACGGCCGGTCCCGCGTGTGATCGCCCCTTCCCAGGAAGGCCTGCTGTCCGAATTCGGCTACGCCGAGCAACCAGGTCCGCGCGCGAGGGCACTTCCCCGTATCGGCCGTACGCGGACGCTTCGTCATCGGTCAGGAACTCCACCCCCGGCATATGCCGCAAAATAGAGCCCGCCCGCCCATAGCGAACCAAAAGTAGTCGAACCGATACTCAATTCGTCGCCGTGCTGCAGTTCACCTGTATCGGACCGCCAGATGGCGTGGAACACCTAACCGTGATGGTTCTGCGGCCCGGCGGAGACTGCGGCCCGGCGGGCGGCCGCAGCGAGCCAGGGCTGGATGGAGCCGTCGTTGGTGAGGTCGGCGCGGTAGGCCAGCGCCACGGTCACGTAACGGTGGAAGAACCAGTTGCACCGCCATCGGTAGCTGCGGTGGACCTTGTCGGGACAGGGGGCGAGGCCGCCCCCGTCGCGGGCGCTCCAGATGGTGAGGCGCCAGCGCACGTCCCCGCCCAGGTAATTGTGCGCGTCCCGGGCCGTCGCCGCGTCGGGGAACGCGAAGACCTGGACGGAGACGTAGACGGGGTTCTCGGGCGTGGCGTGGGGACCGGGCTGCTCCGCGTAGACACCGACGACCACTTCGGTACAGTCACGGCGCGTGAGTTCCTTGGCCAGGTCGCTGGGGCCCGCTTCACGGGAGAGGCGGGTGTCCTCGGCGATTCGCGCGAACTCGATGCTCATGTCGTTGGTGAACCGCTGCGGCAGCAGGGCGTCCACGGTGAACGGTGTCTCGTCGGTGGAGTCGCGGTCCCAGGATTTGGGAGAGCGCGGCCGCGGCGCGGAGACTGCGGGCGGGCACGGGGTCGTGCCCGGCACTGTGAGGGGTCGGGTGCGGCCGTCTGGGGATTCGGGCCTGGGTATGTGGTCAAGTTGTCGTAGTGCCTGGGCAAGGTTGGCGGCGTTCGGGTGCCGCTGGCTGGGGTTCTTCCGCAGCAGGGTGAGCACGAGGTTGTCCCAGGGGGACGGGATGCCCGCCCGCACCGAACTGGGGGCGGGCGGTTGCTGGGTGAGGTGCGCCGAGAGGTAGCCCACGATATCGGGGGCCTGGAAGGGTAACTGGCCTGTGATCAACTCGAAGAGAAGGCAACCGAGCGCGTACAGGTCGCTGCGCGGTTCTGGGAAGCCGCGTGCTTGTTCGGGGGCCATGTACGCGGGTGTGCCCACGATGAAGCCGGTCTGGGTGAGTTGGTCTACGGTCGCATTGGGGCTGGCTGCCCGCGCGATTCCGAAATCGAGGACCTTCACATTGCCGGAAGGCGTAATGAGGATGTTGGACGGCTTGATGTCCCGGTGCATGATTCCGGCGTCGTGCGCCTCAGCAAGTGCGTCAGATATCTGCGCGCCCCATCGAGCCGCGTCCGGCAAGGTGACGGCGCCTCGGCGCAGCTTGGCGTCCACCCCCTCACCCCGCACCAGCTCCATCACCAGAAACGGGACCCTGTTGTCCCCGGTGCCGGTTTCGCCGAAGTCGTGGATGGTCACGATGTTGGAATGCTGCAGCTGGGCGGTGATCCGAGCCTCGCGTAGGAACCTGGTGCGTGCATCGTCGCCGTGGTTTCCGCCACCCGCGAGCATGGAGATCAACTTGACCGCGACGGAACGGCCCAGCGTCTCGTCCCGTGCCTCCCATACCTGTCCCATTCCGCCCTCGTCGAGCTGTCGCACCAACCTGTAACGGCCCCCGAGGAGTTGGTCTCGCACTGCTACGCCTCCCCCGTTTCGAACATCTCTGTCCCTTCGCCGGCGAACCGGTGCGACAGGCATCGTGACGCGCCCGCGAAAGCGACACGCGCGTACCCGGAAACACGCAAAACGGCAGGGCTGTTCGCCAAGACGGCCACCCGATCCGGATCAGCTTCCGTCTCCGGCGCGTCCCCGACCGCGGAGCGGGACCAGCGACTTGGCCATGCTGAACGAAGCATCACCAACGATGAGAAGCAGCCCCGAAACTCCCTGCCTGAGCAGGTTATCGCGGGGTGACTCATGATCACGATGGGCTGGGCCCGACTGCCGGGCGCCCCTCGTTGCGTCATGCCCATGACGGCTGGCCAACGTGCCCTACTTGCCGGAAAAGATCATCTCGCTCTGACCTGACCTGCGAGAAGAGGTCAAGAACCCAAGAAGACCATCGGTCCGCTGACGTGTGGGACCGGTCAGCGAAATTTCAGTAGCCACTGTTCACAGTGTTTCAGTGTGCAGGTCAAAGGGCTGTTTCCTCGATCTAGTGATCCCATATTGTTGATCGTTTCCATCCCGGATCCTTCGCCACTGCACCCCCAATGACGATCCTCCGCTGCAGCTATGTGAACACCCGCAGGTCAAAGGCCGAATGGTCATGATGATTTCAGCAGAGCACCACGTTGCAGTAGTTCACCGGGATCGCTCTTGCCGCTCCTCGTCCTGACGCGATAACGCCAGGCCAACGCATCGGTGGTGCCGCTCGGGGTCCTGGGGGATGCGCCACGAGATCGTCTGCTGTTCCGTCTCACGTGTCCTGGTAGGTCCCGGTGTCACGCCGCGCCGTTTTGCGGCCCCCGATATTATGATCACGCGGATGAGCGACATCAGCGGCCCCCCGATCGCCCGAGTGGACGTGGTGCGCGACGTTCACCACGGCATCACGCTCGACGATGCCTACCGGTGGATGGAGGCGGACGGCGAGGAGTTCCACCGCTGGCTCGACGGCCAGGCCAGCCATGCCCGCGAGCAGCTGGACACCCTGCCCCGCCAGGAGGAGCTGCTGACCCGGATCCGCGAGCTGGGCGGCGCGCTCCCGCAGTACTCGGACTTCACGCCGGCGGGCGACAGGATCTTCTACCTGGCGCGCGAACCGGGCGCCAGCGTACCCGTGCTGATGGTGCGTGACCCCGAGGGAGCGAGCAGGGTCCTGTTCGACCCGGACACCGTGCCCGGCGAGGCGCAACACGCCATCGCCTGGTACGTGCCCTCCCCCGACGGCCGTCACATCGCCTGCGCCGTCTTCCCGTCCGGGTCGGAGGAGAGCACGATCCAGGTCATCGACGCCGGTTCCGGTGCCATCCTGGAGACGATCCCGCCAACGACGCGCTTTGCCTTCCTGAGCTGGCTGGAGGACGGCCGGTCGTTCGTCTTCCACCGCTTCGTGGCTCCTCCGGCGGGCGCTCCGCCGGAGGAGCGCCGCCTGGACAGCCGTTCCTTCCTGCACCGGCTGGGCACCGACCCGGCGCGGGATGAGGTGGTGCTGGCGCGCGGGCTCAACCCCCACGTCGAGCTGACCCCGCAGGATCGGCCCTTCCTTGTGGTGCCGCCGCGCGGTGAGTGGATGCTGGCGATCGTCTCCCGCGGCGCACTCGGCCCCTGGACCAGCGAGCAGTTGAGCGATTGCTCGCTGTACGTGGCGCCACGAGCCGCGCTCGCCGATCCGGCCACCTGCCCGTGGCGGAAGGTAGCGGGCGTGGCGGACGGTGTGACCGCCTTCGCCACCAGCCACGACACCCTTTATCTGGTCTCCCATCGGGACGCGCCCCGCTCCCACGTGCTGGCCGTTCCGTTTGCCGTACCGGATCTGTCTCGAGCCCGGGTGGTCGTGCCCGCGGGTGAGCGCGTGGTGGAGGCGGTGCGGGTCGTCGGCGACCGGCTGCTGGTGCGCGATCTCGACGGTGGCGTCCATCGGGTACGGCATGCGCCCCTGTCCGGCGGCGAGCCCACCGACCTCCCGCTGCCGGTAGAGGGCGCCATCTGGGAGTTGACCACCCACCCGGAACGGCCCGAGGCCCTGCTGCTGGCGGCCGGTTGGACAGACGCGCCGCGGCTCTACCGCTACGACGGCGAAACCCTCGAGGACACCGGGCTGGCGCCGCGCTCACCGGTCGACTTCGGCGACGTGCACGCCCGCACCCTGCATGTGCCCGCGAGGGACGGAACACAGATCCCGCTCACCGTCATCCACCACAAGGACCTGGAGCTGGATGGCGACAACCCGGTCCTGCTCACCGGCTATGGCTCCCATGGCATGTCCGAGCTGCCTGAGTTCCGTCCCGAGATGCTCGCCTGGTACGAACGCGGCGGCGTCTACGCCGTGGCGCACCTGCGCGGTGGCGGCGCCTATGGCCGGGAGTGGCACGAGGCCGGGCGTGGCCTGCGCAAGGAGGCCACCATCACGGACTTCATCGACTGCGCCGAGCACCTCATCGCCCTGGGCTACACCCGGCAGGGACGGCTGGCGGGCGAGGGCGTCAGCGCCGGCGGCATCCCCACTGGCGGCGCGCTGGTGCGCCGGCCGGAGCTGTGGGCTGCCATGGCGATGCAGGTGCCGACGGTCAACGCCACACGGACCGAGTTCAGCGAGAACGGGCCGATCCACGTGCCGGAGTTCGGCAGCGTCACCACTGAGGATGGCCTGCGCGGTCTGCTGATCGCTGATGCCTACCTGCGGGTCGAGGACAGCGTGCCGTACCCGGCGGTGCTGCTGACCACCGGGCGGCGCGACGCGCGGGTGCCGCCGTGGCAGCCGGCGAAGCTGGCCGCCCGCCTGCAGGCGGCCAGCGCCTCCGGCCGGCCGGTACTGCTGCGTGTTGAGGAGCACGGCGGTCACGGCGCCGGCTCGACCCGAGAGCAGGAACATGCCCTGCTCGCTGATGTGCTGGCCTTCCTGTTGCACGCTTTCGAGGCGTCACGATGAGCACGACTGAGCAGCGGGCCCTTCGTCATGTCGCGTCGCTGTCGTCCGGCGGGCCGCTCGATCCCGGCCTGCGGGTGACGCCCCCGAAGTGACCGCATGGTGCCGCCGTGCCGTCGCTGAGTACCTCGTGCCCGCCCCCGACCCGGTCGCGGCTGGCATCGACGGGTCCGGTGCACCGCGCAGCAGGAGCAGACGGACCAGTGCGGTGTCGGTCGGGGCATCGAGCGCTCTCCTCAGCGAGTTGCGGCCGGTCAGTGGCGTCGGCGGCCTGGGTCGTGTTCGGCGAGCGCGGCGGCGACGGCTTCGGTGCTGGGCTGGACTGTAGATGCCGAGGGAGCGGCCTTCCGCTCCCGAACGTGCCCCAGCCGCCGGGTAGGCCTGGACCTCATGGTGTCTGAGATGAGCCGCGTAGCGCGGTCGGCTGCCCGTCGGGTGTGCGCGGGTGGGGCGGGCCGTGTCAGGTCGTCGTGGCGGCGGAGAGCAGAAGGATGATCGCCAGGCATGGGATGAGGGTGGCCGGCCGCGATGATCACGGACGTGGCGGCGTTTCAGCGTGGAATCACCCAGGCGGGTGCCCAGGTCTCGGCGGCGTCGTGGCTGGCTGGTGTGGCGATGAAGTGGGCGCGGAGGGCGGCCAGTGCTGGGTGAGGGTTGGGGTGGTGCAACAGGAGGGAGTGCGGGTAGACGGGGATGGGGTCGGTCACCGGGATGCGGCGCAGGCCGTGGTCGGTGGGCCAGACCAGGCGGGTGTGTTCGCCCATGAAGGTGGCCAGGGCCGGGGTGTCGGCGATGGTGTCGAGGAGGGCGTCGGAGCCGAAGTTGGGGCCGGTTGCCTCGATGGTGAGGCCGAACTCGGCGACGAGGTCGTCGTAGTAGGCGGCCCATTCGGTGCCGGGGACGATGCCGGGCATCCAGATCCGGTGCCCGGCGAGCTGAGCGATCGTCACCGACCGGGCGTCGGCCAGCGCGTGAGCGGGCCCGGTGAGGAGCTGGAGCGGCTCGTCGAGGACCCGGACGGACTCGATTTCCGCGGGGAGGGGCCGGCCGGGCATGGCGACGGCGCGGAAGGACGCGTCGATCGCCCCGGAGGTGAGGGCGGCGACGGCCGCCTCGACGTCGGGGTGCCCGTAGTCCTGGCCGAAAATCCAACGAACCTTCCCGTTACCTGCGATAACACAGCCGCTCGCGGTCGTTGATCCCGGCTCCGAACACCTGGTGACGACGGTGTTCGGCCCCAGATCCGCCATCGGCAGGGCTGAGGTCGGCCAGCCACAGGCCTATCGGTGAACTGGTCGGACAGCAACGGCGGAGAATCCAACGAACCCACCAGTGACAATCGTTATCTTGGGTCTTTGCCTCTTCTCGCAGGTCAGAGCGATATGATCTTGTCAGGCAGGTAAGGCGCGGTGCTGAACCGGGCAGCCATAAGCGCGAGGTTCGCGGCCCTGCCCCGCAAGCGCGGTGATCACCAGGAGGTGGTCGGCGTTCCCGGGCAGCGGCGGCCAGCGCGGCATCGGCCGGCGCGTCCGCCGTTCACCCCTTCTGCATGGGCCCGGAATCCCCAGGGGGTGCATCGAGCTGTGTTTTTGAGCCCCCGCTTGCGGCAGCCCAGCGAGGTTCGACGCAGGAAACCGGGGAAGGGCGCCGTCCGCGAAGCGGCCGTGGTGAGGGGGCAACGCCCCTATGCCAGGGTGATCACATGACCGAGAACCAGACCCCCACGCCGGTCCCGCTTCCCCCGCCCCTGCGCTTCCTGACTGAAGACGAGAACAACACCGTCTTGATTCACGTCCGTGCCGTCGTCGGCAAATTTTTCCCCAATGACGTCGTCAAAGAGGATTCCTTGACGGCGCGCCCGACCACTTCGACGGCTCGGAAAATTTGTGGTCGGACGGCGCACCCGGCACTGTGCCCGACACCAGGACAGCCTGACGCCCTCACGACGCACTGCGCAGCTCAAGGCCCGGACGGCGATCCGTCGGCCGGGCCCTGAGCGACGCACTGGCAGCACTGCGCCCACTGACGGCCGATGCGGGGGGTGCTGCACCCAATCAGCCTGTCGCCGGCTCGGTGAGCCGCGCTTCGAGGTCGGCGATCATCTGGGTGAGCAGGCTGGTGTTCTCGCGCCGGACCGCCTGCGGGCCGACCACCTCGATGCCGGCGACCTTGGTGATGCACTCGTCGGCGGCCTTGGCCATCATGCCGAACTCCTGGCGCGCGATCGAGTGGGGGTTGGCGGCCTCGAAGGTGACGATTGCGGTGCATGCCCTTGACCGACGTCATCGCCGCTCGTGCGGCCGACATGGCGTCGCGGGCGCTGAACTCGTCGCCGTGCCCGGAGCGCATGTAGCGGGTGACGAAGACCCGGCGCCGGCGGGGCTTTGTGATGGCAGGAATTTTCCAGGCGATCGCCCCGGTTGGCCGCGACCACGCGGGCGATCTTGACGGCCGCCGCAGGCGGGCGCCGTCCTTGATGCCGACGCCGGCGGCGATGTCGGCGTAGGTGACCTCGCGGCCGTGGTTGCTGCGCAGCCAGATCATCACTGCTGCGACGTCGGTCTCGGCGCGGGTCCAGCCCATTTCATCACGGCGGCGGCTCACAGGTATTTCCCGTTCTCGTCCATGAAGGCCGCGAGCGTGGCGTCGTCAAGCGAGCCGCCGCTCAACCTGGCTGGCTGCGCCCACCCCCTTGGCCGGAGTGCCTTCCATTCCATCGCAAAGGGGGTGAGAGTGTCGAAGGATGATCGTTATCATCGCAAGGGGGCGGGGTGACGTCCAGCCGGCTGTGCTGCCAGAACTCTCCAGCCTCCAGGTATGAAGGTCCAACTGAGGCTCAATTGAAAGGAAGACCGTGGGCGAAGACTATGCATCCGAAGCCACACAGTTCATCGAGTCCTATTACTCAACGTTCGATACAAATTTCAAAGATATCGGGAGCATGTACCGGGAGAGCTCGGTTCTGATCTATACAGAAAACAGGATCGACGGTTCAGGCGACCCGGCCGTAGGCGTGCGCAGCATCGTACAGAAGCTCCAGGTCATCCAGTCCTGGAGCGACAAGGGCATCAAGCACGACATCGACCTGCCCATCGACGTGCTGCCCATGGCAAACGGCTCCCTACTCGTTGTGGTGCAAGGGGAGTTCATTCCAAGTGGTGAACTGTCGCTAAACTTCGCCGACACGTTCGTGCTCATGAAGGATGGCGGCGCGTACTACATCGGCTATGCCATCATCAATATGGTTGATTTCATACTTGATGATTGATAGTTGTTGCCTGAATTCTACTCCTGGTGAGTTCAGTTCCCCCTCAGGGCCACGCGGTTGGATCCGCTGAAGCTCTGGGAGTTCCGGGCCGACCAGGGGACTGCCCCTTTTCACCGGTACTTGGTCTGCATCCCAACCTGCCCCAGACGCACAAGAGTCCGGAGCCTCCCCGGCCCCGGGCTCTTCCACGCTCACCCTCTACTGCAGGCGGTACAGCCTCCACTCTCCGTCGTCCGGCCTGTACGGCCAGGCCAGGTCAGTGCTTGCCGTACCGGCGGTTTACCTGCGCTGCTCGTCGACCAGCTCGCCGTGTTCCCAGGTCCACTCGGTCACCCCGCCCCCGCCCGGGTCGACCACCGCCACTTGCACGCGGTAGCACGGGCGAGGCGACGGCGGCATCCCCGGCCGACTGCCGCGCGAATCGCGCTTGGCCCGGGCCTGGATCTGCGGCCAATAACCGGGGGTCGTGTCGCCGTAGATGGTGAGCGGGTTCTCCACGATCCAGGTCATCCGGTAGGGGCGGTACAGGTGCCCCTCCGCCTCCCAGCGCAAGATCTGCTCCGCCTCGACCACGGCCGTTTCCTGCGCCTGGTGCCGGTAGCTCCGCCGCCATAGACCGTGCCTGACCAGCACGGCCAGCAGGAACGCGAGCGCGATCCCGGGCAGTGGCCACAACCAGGTGTCCATGTTCGTCCTCTCTTCGCAGGTGGCCTCGGGCGGGGTGTCCGGCCCGCCCTCCTTCACTGCTTGGAACGGGAAGGCTTCGGGGCGGGCTTGGCGAGCTCGGCGCGAACGGCGTCAAGCTCGGTCTGCAGCCGCTCGGCCCGGCTCGCCAACGCGGCGCGCTCACTGCGCTCCTGGTCGACCTGCTGTTCGGCGCGCACGGCCCGGCCCGTGATCGCCTCCACCTGCGCGGTGTGGGCCTGGGCGATCTCCTGGCGGCGGGTGTCGGCTTCGGCGCGCTCCCGCTCCAACTCGGCGCGGGCGTCGTCGGCTGACTGCTCGGCTCGCGTCACGCGCTGGCGGGCGTCGGCCACCTGCTCGGCTGCTTCGGCGCGCATCCGTTCCAGTACGGCGCGGGCCTCCTCCCGCTCCCGCTCGGCCTGCGCCACGACGGCCGCGCTCGCGGTCCGAACGCGCTCGACCTCGGCGGCGGCCTCCTCCCGTGCGGCCTGCACCTGGGCGGTCGCCCGCTGCTCGGCGGCGGCCACAGCCTCGTCCCGGTCATCGCGGGCGGCCCGTACCTCGACGGCGGCGGCCTCCTGGAGGGTCCGCGTCTCGGCCTCCAGCTCCACCCGCAGCCGGGCGAGCTCGTCGACTGCCTGCTCGGCGCGCGCCTCGGCCTCGGCCACCTGCTGCAAGTCGTTCCCGATCCTGCTCGCTTTGGTGGCGCAGTCGGCGGTGGACCAGCTGGACGAGCCACCCCCAGCGTCGTCAGCCACGTCAACCGGGTGGTCCCCAGCTCGGTCTCGACCACCAGCAGCCCGTCCAGATCTCGGCGCATCCGATCCGTCAGCAGCGGCGCGACCCGCTCCGACGTTAACGCCGTGGCCCCCTTGCGGGCCGTCCCGACCATCTCCATCAAGGTGACGACACCCGGCCGCTCGACCTTCGCGCTGCTCAAGAACTCCGCGGCCTGATGGAACAACAACGACGGCGTGTCGTGTTCCATCGCCCTGTCGAGGAGGAACTGCAGGAATTCTGAGACGATCTCAACCGGTTCGCCCGCCGCATCGAGCAGTTCGACACGCGTACCGCTCTCCAAACGCTGTTTTCGGACCCGCACCGACACCTCCGCAACCCGGGTCCCACTCGGCTGACGAACTGGTCAGGTCATGTGTCCAGTGGAGCCTGTGGGACGAGAGGTGTCCATGTAACAACATAGCTGGCGGTGTCGGTGACCACCGTCTCGGGCTTGGGTCCGCTGTCGAGGTTGTGGATGGCGTCCAAGATGAACAGCAAGTCGCGCGGCGTGTCCGGCACGACCAGCCCTCCGATGCCCATCACCTGGTCGTCTACTGGGGCAGCGCACCTATGTCAGAGGCGCGGCATTCCTCAGCTGATCACGCCGTCCGAGCCGTCGGCGTTGGGGCTGACGCTACTGAGTCTTCATCAGGTCCCAGAAGGACCTGTGACGATCGGCGCCCGGCAGCCAAGGCGCGAGAAACCATGCCTCCCACTCGCTGTCAGAGGTCTTGACGTGGGGATTGAGGAGGTATTCTCCATCGTCCCCGTACCCGACCAGAAGGGTGTCGGGCACATACTCCCCTCTCAGATTGATGCAGTCCTGCTCCGCTCCGTAGACGAAGTAGAGCTCATCAGGCACGCTCCAAGGCTTCGCGCCTTGAGGGGACGACCACACCTCAACGACTTCGGGCTCAAGGTCACGGAGCCAGCCGACTTTCGCGGCCGGCAGTAGGGGGTAGCCGAACTCTTCGTCGCCCCAACCGTTGGCGAACAAGAGGAACTGCCGATAACTCGGCGGCAGGCTCGTGCCCAGCCGGTCTTCAAGTTGGCCAACTTCTGACTCACTGGCTGGGGGACGGAGGCCGTGGCCCGAATCAGATGGTGAGCGGTCCGGATTCTGGGCCACCAGGCCCTTCACTGAGAAGAGGCCAGACCATTCGTACTGGGTACTCATGGCAGTTGATCTTATCCGTCGGCGCTGACATTCCATCCGACGCAGGGAACCACGGCACCGGCTGCTTCGGCGCTATGAACGCCGACTCCGCTGGGGGAGCAGTAGTTTCCCGCTGAAGGTTCGCGGCTCGTGCGGCGAGGTAGGTCCGCTCAACACGCCGTCGCCGAGGCACTCGCGGCCCTGCGCCCGGCGCCCGTTGAGGACGCCCCCCCCGGCTCGCCGGCCCTCGGTCGCGGTCTGCCCCACTGCGTGCCCATCCACGGCCAGGACTACGGCCAACCCCAGGATGACGGCTCCTACCGGTGTATCCGAGGGCACTCCTTCACCGGTCTCTAGATCCGCAGCGCGGCGTGGGCGGGTGGGCCCCACGCGGCCTTGCCGCCTGGCCGGCTGTGGACACCGGCGTCGAGGTGGAGGCCGACGAGTGCGTGGATCACGGTCCACCCACGACGTGGCAGGTTGATCCGGAACAGGCCCACCTCGATGCTCTTCCGGTAGTGTCGGCCCATGTCCCTCCTTTGCCGTTCCTGCGCTCACATCGACAAGGTACGGGGCCGCCGTCAGGTTCCGGCGAGTGCTCGGACCAGGGCTTCGAGGTCGTGCGGGTAGGCGCGTTCGGACGCGGCAGCGTACCCAATGAGCAGGCCGCCGGGGCCGTCGCCGCGCCAGAGCGGAGAGGCGGCGCGCAGCGCGATGCCTCTGCGCTCGAACTCGGCCAGCAGCTCCACTTCCGCGGGACCCCCATCGGGAAGCAGAAGAAGCGCGCGCAGCCCCGCGGCCACCCCGGGCAGGGCGACCCCGGGCAGCGGCTGGCCGGGCCCAGGGCCGAGCCGGGCGAGCAGCAGCTCACGGCGGCGGCGGTAGCGCAGGCGGGCGGCGCGGATGTGGCGGTCGCACTCGTGGGTCTCGATCAGCCTCGCCAGCACGAGCTGACATTGGCCCCTCGTCATGGGATCTTTTGGTGGCGCGGGCATCCATCCGGCTATTCCAGTTAAAGCATTCGCCACAGCCGGAAGCATTAAAATCCGGGAAGATGAAGAGGCTGTTTGTTGCTTCATGAGTTGCGTTGCGGCCTATTTATTTCAACTCTCTGGTGGCGCGCACTATCCACAACGATACGTGCACCAAGTGGCTGCTGAAGCTTGAGGCTCACCTGACGCGCGTACCCCTTCATAAGGGTGTTCGCTGCTGGCGCAGGACAGTTCGCCTCCAACTGAACACCGATGACCACGCGGGAAGGCGACTCTTCTACTTCCGTATTTGTCACACGCTCACATTGCACTGCGTCGGCCGGCCTTGAGAATGTCAGTTCCACCGTGAGCGTTCGGCCATCCGCCGACAGCGTCGCCCAATTAATAGGTTGCCATTCCGGGCCGCCACAACTGGCCAAGGAAAGGGTCCCTGCCAGAAAAATCGTCGCCCGGCAGATCTTCGCGCTAGTCGTGGCGGCCATGGAGGTATCCTATCTTCTATCGGCGCTTCATGACGTCGCCGCCGAAACCGAGGCGTGCATCATGTATGTCACTAAAGGTTGCCCGGCACAGCGTGTCGCCCTCATGCTTACCGCCGCCTGAGAGTATGCCCTTTGCAACCACGTATCCGTCTGACTCCAGAGTAAATACTGGACCGCCGGAGTCTCCGGCCTTCGGGCAGCCTCCGTCGCGCATACCTCAGCGCCGTTGAGCAAGTCGCCTACCCATTGCTGACTACCAGCGTAGTTCATAGGGAAGGTCTTGTTGATCGCGTTAACCTTCCAGTTGCAGCTCTGGCCGGTTGCAGCGCCTCCCACGCAGTAGAGGTCACCGTATACGACGCGACGGGTCCAGCTGCGCCGCACTGGCCGCTTCGTGGGAGAATCGGTGCCGCCAACGAAAATGGACGCCGTCGGCTCGATCGGCCCCGTGTAGTCAAGCAGCGCGATATCGCCGTAGGCAGACGTCCTGCCCGGAAGCGGGATGGAGCCGGTGTTGTCCTTCCAACTGGACCAGAAGACGGTCCCGATACTCTGACTGCCCCTCATGATGTTCTCAATGTCAGCGTCTTCGGGAACGCAGTGTCCGGCAGTAGTCATGTATCTTTCGCCATCCGTCCCTCGCCATGCGAAGGCCGTTGTGCACTGAGTTCCATCGTTGGTGACGTACCGGCTCCCGCCATTAATGAAACTGTCGCTGTCATTGTCGCGTGAATCCATGACCTGCATCCGGGTGGCACCCGGCTTCAGCCAGATGACCATGCTATTGGTTCCGTACCGCTGAGCCAACGCCAACCGCAACTCCGGCGTTACGGCGTTCGCAGTAAGCAGAACTTTGTTGCGCTCCGGCCACGGCGCTGCAGAGACGATTCCGCCAACGCCAGGCAACTGACTCGTATTCAGCGTGAATATCTCACGTGCTATAGAGGTAAGCCGGCCGTAGCTGTTCCCCACGTCTGCCACTTGAGGATTGAAGCTATACTCCTCAGTCGGCCCTGCGGGTGGCTCGACGTCCTCATCGATGTCATCACCTTCGTAAGTGCCCGGCACCGTCCAGTCGATGTTGCCCAGGCCAAGATAGGCTGTTCCCGCGAGAATCTCTGAGGCGGTCTGCTGTCCTGCCTCAGAGGCAGCTGGAACGATGACGTTGCCGGTCACCATGTCGACGTATGGTGGCGCGAGATCGTTTCCGTGGGCTTCGGCCCGATCGTAGGCGGCGCTCAGGGCGTGCGCTTGTGCTTCCGCCATCTGCAGGACATCACCGCCCCAATTACTCGGGGCGGTGAACACTTCGACGCCGTCTGGCCCGGCCGGGTTGACCACGACCGGCCCGCCTACGGGGGCGAAGGTCGCAGTGAGCTTGGGCGGATCCATTTCCATTGTGTTGTCGACTGAGGCGTAGATCCGGTAGTTGGCGCTCTTGTTCTCGGCTGGAGACATGAGGACGACGCCGTAATCGCCGGCATCGCCGGCCCACTGCCGTGCCATGGAGGTGATGTCCCAGGTCATGGGAGCCGGATTGCAGCTTCCGCCAATGCTGGACCTGTTGGTGACGGCGTTATCTGTGGTGTTGGAAGGCTGAGAGTTCCACGTGACGGTGGAAGGGCTCCACGCACTGGTCACGCGACGCACCTGGATGCCGGCGCCGACGGTCGTCCCGCAGCTCGGGCCGTCGATGTTGAGCAGCGAGAGGGTCACATTGCTGATGGCCTGACCGACAAAGGGAGAGGCGTCAAACTTGAGGTAGGCGCGTGATGCGGTACCATCCGACTCTGTTCCCGCCTTCAGAACCTCCCCAGTGGGAAACGCCTGGTCGGGCATGACGCTCCAAACGTCGGCGTCGGCGGTTGGAGTAATGCTGAACGCGGACTGGATGGTCACCGGGTAGAAGGTGGCGGTGTCGGCGAGGTAGTCGGCAGTGCGGGATCAGGGTGCGGGCTCCACGTTGAAAGTCCTGGAAGAGGCGAAACTGATCGACACCCGGCAAGAGCCCGCCCTGGTCGCCGAGTACCACCTTCTGCTGCAGATGACCACGTGGGGGCGCAAGGTCGCCCGCGCCGGAGGGGTCGATCCGGGGCGGGCTCTGTCGCCCAAGCGCGGCATGCTGTCGCAAGGCCTGTGGAAGATGCTGACCGAGGTGTGGGCCGCCGACGGTGACGGTGGTCATCCTGCCTGGCAGATCTCGATGGCATGGGAGTGGCTCACCAAACGCGAGCCAGAGCCGTACGTGCAGGCACGTCAGGCGCCCTCGGGTAGCCGGTACGCCTATCGCATGCATCTGACCGAGGCCGGCCGCGCCCACTATCGCCAGCGGTGGCCGACTACGTCCGCAGCTATCCCGATGTCGACGCCCCGCACCCGGACGGGGTACCGCTGTGGCCCGAGCAGGTCGACCAGGCCCTGGCCGCCCTACGGGCGCGCTGCCTGCAACTGCGCGGCTACCTGACCGAGGCGAACGCCGGCCTGGAGCACTTGGCCGCCCTCCCCGGTCTCGTCCCCGCCCTCGAGGTCCCCTTCACCAAGAAGGGCCAGCCGGCGCCGCCGCCGAGCGTCAAGGCCAGCGTCGCGCGCCGGGATCGGGCCGCTCAAGCCTGCCGGCGGGCGATCGACAAGGCCGCGGCCCGCTTCACCACGGCGCTCGAACAGGCGGCCGCTGCCTACAGCGAGGCGCTGACCGTCCACCGGGCCGAAGTGGAGGAACCCTATCGGGACGCCTGCGTCCATTATGTGCTTGCGGCAGCCGCAGCCGTTCAGGCGGCGGCAGACGGCCGAGACCCGATCGGCGCCGTGAAGACCGCCGACCCCGCGGCCATCACCGTCTGGCCCTGGCTGCCGGAGGCGCCCGTCACCGGACTGGCCGACGTCGACGCCAGCCTGGATGCCGCGCGGCTGCGTGCGGGAGGCAGACCCGCCAAGCGCAGACGGCGGACTGTTCCCGTTCAAGCACCCGACCTCCTGCGAGAGGGCAGCCAGATCACCGGCTACGGAGATGCGCTGGCCGACCTGGTCAGCCAGGGGCGGCTCAGCCGCCTGCTGCTGCGCCGCCGCTCCTGAACGCTGCCGCCCGTGGCCAGCGCTGGCGGAGCCCAACATGAAGACGCCCCGCTGGTTCGGAGTGGGCTGTAACAAGGGGGAGGTTTGCACCACTTCCTGGTGTCAGAGAGAACAGATCCGAAGTGAAGGGGCTGGGCGGTGGCGGATGATGCGCACTGGTTCACCGGCATGTACGACGAATGCCGCCAGCGCGTGTGGGCCTATGTGGTCAGCCGGGCGGGGCGGCAGGTGGCCGACGAGGTGGTGAGCGAGACGTTTGCCATCGCCTGGCGGCGGCTGGACGACGTGCCCGAGCCGGCGCTGCCGTGGCTGCTCGGCGTTGCCCGCAATGTTCTTCGCGACACCATCCGGGCGGAGGTGCGCAGGGAGGCGCTCGCCGCGGAGCTGCGGTCCTGGACCGAGGGGGACGTGGCCGAGCAGGTGACCGAGCGGATGGCCGTGCTGCGGGCGCTGGCCGCGCTGCCGGAGGACGACCGGGAGGTGCTGATCCTGGTCGCCTGGCACGGGCTGTCCCCGAAGGAGGTCGCTCACGTGATCGGTTGCTCGTCGGCGGCCTTCCGCGTCCGGCTGCACCGGGCGCGCAAACGGCTCAAGCAGGCCATGGCGGCCGATGACCCGGCCAGGACCGCCGAGGCGGCACGGCCCCGCGTGCAGAATCTCAGTGAGGAGTGGTGGGCATGAACCCCGTCGACGACCTCCGGGCTGTCAGGCCCGCGCACCTCGGTGACCGGCCGGTGGACGAGCACACCAGGTCGGCCGAGCTCGCCCGCGCCATGGCCGGGCCGCGGCAGGCACTCCGCCGGCGGACGGCCGTCCGGCCCGTGTGGGGGATCAGCCTGGCCGGGGCCGCCGCGGCCGTGACCGCCGTGGCCGTGATCGTGTCCGGGAACGGGCCGGCGCCCGATCCCCGGGCGCCCGACGGCGGCCCGCGAATCGCCCCCAGCGCCACCCCGGACGTGACCGCGAGCACCACGCCGAAGGTGAAGCTGTCGGCGCGGGAAGTGCTGCTGGCCGCCGCCGAAGAGGCCGACCGGCAGCCCGACGGCAGCGGCGCGTACTGGCACAGCGCCTCGGCCCGCAGGACTCTGTACGTCGCGAAGCACGGCGGCTACGTGGTCGAGCAACGGTCCAGGACCGAGACGTGGACGCCCCGAGCCCTCAAGGGCGAGCAGTGGTTCCGCAGCCAGACGCTCGGCGCGCGGCCCGCCACGGAAGCGGACCGGAAGGCGTGGGAGCGAGCGGGCTCCCCGCCCGAGATCAAGGTCGCCATACCGGGCAACAAGATGAAGCTGTCGGTGGCCCTGCCGACCGCCGCGCGCCCGGCACGGACCGAGCGCAGCCCGGTGGCGAACGGGCAGGTGTTCTGGCTCGGCCGCAACGTCACCATGAAGGACCTGCGCGGGCTGCCGAGCGACCCTGACAAGCTCAAGAAGTGGCTGGCCAAGTCCTACGACGGCCACGACACCGAGTCCGACAGCGTGCCGATGGCGCAGGACACGTGGTTGTTCCGGGTCAGCGTGGGGCTGATCACCGACATGCCGGTCACGCCCGCGGTGCGCGGGGCCGCGTTCCGCATGCTGGCCGACCTCGACGACGTCGAGGTCATCGAGAACGTCACCGACGCGCAGGGCCGCCACGGCACGGCGGTGGCGGTCGAAGAGCGGAGCAAGGAATTCGGCGTCCTGCAGAGCCGGCTGGTCTTCGACGAGTCGAGCAGTCGCGCCCTGGCGATCGAGAGCGTCGTGGTACGGCCCGGCACCACCCAGATCGGCCTCGAACCCGGCACAGTGTGGAACTCCACCGCCCTGATCGAGTCCGGCTGGACGAACTCCAAGCCGTCCTGAACTCCCCACCACCAGCGGGCCCGGCGGTCAATCGGGCCGGCGGGCCTCCTGCGCCAGGCCCCCACACCCGCAGAAAGGTCCATACAGCCGCCCACGCCACAGCGCGAAGGGCGGCGTCGTCGATCGCCAAGGTCCCCATCTGCGTCCGGGCCTCCAGCGGGCCGACGAGCAGGGAGGTGAACTGCTCTGCCGCCAGATCGTGGGCGGTCGCGCGCAGGCACCCAGCCAGGGGTGAGCCCATGACACGGCCCGGTGCTACCGCCGGTGTGACTTTGCTGGACGGCAGCCCGCCAGGGTGTGGTGGCCGTTGCGACCCGGCCGTGGGACGAGTCCGTAGAAGATCCGTGGCGCGCCGTCGAGGGTCAGCGTCGCCTTGCCGTCGGCGACTGGCACCTGCCGGACCTGCCCGATCGCATTCACCTGTTGCACGGCGGCGTTGGCGGCCGCCACGAGCGGGGTCTTCGTCGGCCAGGGGTCCACCCAGACCTCGGGTGCCGGGAAGTGCCAGTCGGCGCGCTGGCCGGCGGTGTTCAGCAGATAACCGTCAGCGCGGTTCCACAGCACGACCGCCGGGCCTCGGGGCGTGTCGAACCACAGGCCGAAGGTCAGCGGATCGGCGAAGGTCAGCCGGCCTCGGAAGGTGGCCTGGTCGAAGGTGCGGGCCGCTGTCGCGTACGCCAACAGGGACGGTTTCGGGCTGAGATCGCGGTTCATGAGGCCGAAGTGGTACTCGACGTTGTCCGGATCGGCGACCTGTGGCATGCCGAGCACGCTGTCGTGGAATTGGTACCAGCAGACGCACCGGATTCCCTCGGCCTTCGCCAGGGCCAAGGTGAGCAGCACGTTTTCGGCGGCGTGGCGGTATGTGTCGTGCCACCAGCTGTTGGGCTTGGTCGCCGCGTAGGCCTCGGTGAGCCAGATCTCCTTCTCGCCGTGCTCGGCCATCAGCGCTTTCAGCTGCCGCAGGCCACCGTAGAAGTTCCAGTACGTGCCGTTCCCACCGGCGCTCCAGTCATCACCGGGCGGAACGTAGTCCGGGGTGAAGTTGCCGCGTCCCGGGTGGTAGGCGAAGGCGTCGATCAGGTCCCAGCCGCCGGCCGCGATGAAGTTCTCCACCCACGGTTTGTCCATCCCGGCCAGCCCGTTGTTCATCAGCTTGACGGCGGCACCGGTGGCCACCCGCCGATCGAAGACCGGGCGCAGCGCCTTGTCGAGGTAGGCCTGCGCGGCGTCACCGGTGTTGAACGGCCGGTTCAGCTCGTTGCCGACTTCGAAGTAGCCGGCGCCGGCGCCGGCGGCCACCGCCAGTTTGTCCGCGGCCCAGGTGGCCGCTTCGCTGTCGGTCACGGTCAACGATGGCTGCAGTTCGATGTTGTGCCGGATGCCGCGCGCGTCGAAGGCAGCGGGCGGCAGGCCGGGTCCTCCGTCGTACGCGATCCGGACCACGCTGATGCCGACCCGCTGCCACAGGTCGAGGACGGCATCGGCGCTCGGCCGCTGTAGCCAGGGGTAGTTGGCGATGCCGAACATGCTGTTCGCGCCGGCCTGATAGTCGTACGGCGGTAACACGGCGAGGTTGCTCCGGGCGAACGCCTCGTCGTCGCCTGAGCGGGCCACCACCTCGGCCAGGGCTATCCCATCGGCCGGCGCGGGCAGGGTGAAGGTGTGCTGCCAGGTGCCGGCTGCCGCGACGCTGCCGGTGACGGTTGTGGTTGCCAGCATTTCGCCGTCGAAGCCGCGTACCCACAGGTCCAACTCGACCGGCCGGGCGTCGCCGCCGTTGGCCACCAGGACGGTGAGTTCCATCTGTTCACCGGACGATGCGAACAGGTTGAAGTCGCGGTTGGTGGTGAGTTCGATGCCGAGTTCGCGGCCCTGGCCGATGGTGGCAGTGGCTGACGGACGGGTTTCGGAGAAGAAGAAGTCGGCGCGGCTGGTCCAACCGCCGGCCGGGTCGGCGACGCCCGGCGCGTGGACCCAAGTCGCGTTCGTCCACGCTTGGCGGGACCGGTCCAGCAGGAACAGGCCGTGCAGGCTGTCCCAGGTGGAGGTGTGCGCGACGCCGAGGGTGTCTTCGTACGGGATGCCTCCGCCGGCGTCACGGACCCATGCGGTGATCGGGATGTAGTCGTCGGGCGCCGTCGGTGCCTGGATCGCCCGGCTGAACAGAAAACCGTCGGGGACAAGGGTGCCGGCTCCGGTGACCCGCCATTCCAGCCGGGCGTGGGAGGTGGACAGGCTGAACCAGCCGGTGACGGTGGTCGGGCCGGCGGCGGCGTCGAAGGTGTAGTCCATCCTGATCGCCGGCGTTCCGCCGGGCAGCGCGCTCAGCGTCGGGGTGCCGCCGATGGATAAGTGGATGCCGGTGACGCTGTCCTTGACCTGAAACTTGGATCCGGCCGACCGGGTCACGCCGGCAGCGTCGCGGATCGCGAGCCTGCCGCCGGGGCTGGCCAGCAGGCTGATGCCACCGGCGGTCAGGGTGACGTCACCGGCTGCGGCGTGCGCTGTGATCGGGGTCGGTTCTGCGACGAGTACGACACCGGCCGCAAGGGCCGCGCCGAGGAAGCCGCGGCGGGTGAGGGCGGGCCGGGGGAAGGCCTCGGGCGTCATCATCTGCTCCCGTCCTAGGCGCCTTGATAATACGCATCTTCAGCTAGGTAAACGGCACGTTTCCAGATGCTGCTCCCAGTGTCAACAGGTCATTGCGCTCCCGTGTCGTCATGCGTTATGGTCACCGCCTGTCGGTGAAGATACGCATTATCAAGAAGGAGGGGCAATGCCCTCGAAACGCCGCCGGGTCACGCAGCGCGAGATCGCCGAGTTGGCGGGCGTCAGCCAGACGACGGTGTCGGTGGTGCTGAACGACCGCGACGGTTCGAACGTGCGGGTTCCGGAGGCGACCCGGGCGCGGGTCAAGCAGGCCATCGAGCAACTCACGTACGTCGCCGACCCGGCGGCCCGGCGGCTCGCCGGTCTGGACAACCAGATCATCGGCATCTTCACGTACGAGGCCGCCCTGTCCCCTGAGAGCATGGACTTCTACGGTCCGCTGCTGAACGGGATCGAGCGGGCAGCCGAGCGGATCGGCTGGGACCTGCTTTTCTTCACCTCCTCACCCGTCGAGAACGGCACCCGGAGTCTGTTCCACCGCAAGACCCGGCTGCGGCTGACCGACGGGTGCGTCCTGCTCGGTCAGCAGATGGTCGCTTCCGAGCTGGAGCGGCTGGTCGCCGAGCAGTTCCCGTTCGTCGCGATCGGCCGCCGGGACGAGACCGCCGCCGCAGTGCCCTACGTGGCCATCGACTACGTCACCCCGACCACCGCGCTGATCGATCAGGCTGCGGCGGGCGGACACCGGCAGGCGCTCTACGTTCACCGCGGCCGGAATACGCCGACTGCGCGGGACCGGCAGGGCGTCGTCGAGGCCGCTTCGGCGGAAGGACGGCTGGCTTTCCTGCTGGTCGGCGAGGAGAGGATCGCCGAGCTGCCCCGCCTGGCCCGGGCGACCGAGGCCACCTTGATCATCACGGAGGACGCGTTTCTGGCCGAGGACGTCGTGCACGCCCTGCTCGGCGCCGGGGTCGCCGTGCCGGACGAGATGTCGGTCGCCGCTCTCGGCGAGGTGTCCGGCCACCGCATCGACGGCCGGGCGATGGCCGGCTTCCACGTCCCCCGGCAACAGCTGGCGGCCGAGGCGCTCGATCTTCTGCAGCTCCTGATCACCACGGACCCGCAGGAGTGGGCCGGTCTGGAGACCCGGCGGCTTCTGGTCGCCGAGGTCGAGCCAGGGGACACCATCGTCACGCGGACGGACGTGCCGTCATGACCACCAGGATCACGACCCAGGTGGCGATCATCGGCGGAGGCCTCGGCTCCGTCGCCGCCGCGCTGACCCTGCTGCAGCGTGGCCACCGCGTGGTGATCACCGAGGAGTACGCCTGGCTCGGTGGACAGCTCACCTCCCAGGCGGTGCCGCCCGACGAGCACATCTGGGTGGAGCAGTTCGGCGTCACCGCCCGCTACCGCGCATTGCGCGACGGCATCCGCCGCTACTACCGGGATCACTATCCGCTGTCGGAGGCCGCCCGTGCCGATCGGGAGCTCAATCCCGGCCGCGGCCGGGTCAGCAGACTGTGCCACGAACCGAGGGTGGCCCATGCGGTGATCACCGCGTTGCTGGCGCCGTACCTGTCGTCCGGGCGGCTGACCGTCCTGCAGCCCGCGGTGCCCGTCGCGGCCGACGTGAGCGACGCGGTGGTCCGCACGGTCACGGTCGCGAACCCGCGGACCGGAGCAGAGACCGTGATCGCCGCCGAGTACTTCCTGGACGGGACCGAGACCGGCGACGTGCTGCCGCTGACCGGGACCGACTACGTCGTCGGGGCCGAGGCGCGATCCGACACCGGCGAGCCGAGCGCCCCCGAGGTCGCCGATCCGGGCAACGTGCAATCGATCGCGTGGTGTTTCGTCTTCGATCACGTCGCCGGCGATCACACCATCGCCAGGCCGGACGACTACGAGTACTGGCGCTCGTTCGAGCCGCCGTTCTGGGGTGCGCCGATGCTGTCGTTCGTCGCCCCGAATCCCCGGACGCTCGTGCCCGAGGAACGGACCATGCACGTCAACCCCGCCGGAGACGTCACCGGGGACCCCCGGTTCGACGCCGGCGACCAGGATCTTTGGCAGTTCCGGCGGATCGCCGCCCGGCAGACCTTCGCAGACGACTTCTACGACAGCGACATCGTGCTGGCCAATTGGCCGCAGCTGGACTACGTCGGCGGCTCGATCATCGACACCGACGACCGGCCGGCACACCTGGCCGCGGCGAAGGCACAGTCCCGCGCCTACGCGTACTGGCTGCAGACCGAGGCGCCCCGCCCGGACGGCGGCCGCGGCTGGCCCGGGCTCCGGCTGCGCGGCGATCTCGTCGGCACCACCGACGGCTTCGCGCAGGCGCCGTACATTCGTGAATCGCGACGGATCAAGGCGCTCACCACGGTGCGTGAGCAGGACATCTCGATCAAGGCCCGTGGCTACGACGGACCCGCCCGGTTCGACGGCTCGGTGGGCGTCGGGATGTACCGGATCGATCTGCATCCCTCCACCGGTGGTGACAACTACATCGACGTCGAGTGCGCGCCGTTCGAGATCCCGCTCGGCGCGCTGGTCCCGGTGACCACCCAGAACCTGGTGCCGGCCGCCAAGAACATCGGCACCACCCACATCACCAACGGCGCCTACCGGCTGCATCCGGTCGAGTGGAACATCGGCGAATCGGCAGGCGAGCTCGTCGCGTTCTGCCTCGCCCGCGGCCTGAGCCCGCAGCAGGTCGCCCTCGACGCGGAGCTCGTCGATCGCCTTCAGAGCAGGCTGACCGAGGCCGGGGTCGAACTCCACTGGCCGCAGATCGCCGGCTACTAGCAGGTATCCAGGCGCGCTGGCGCCGAGAGCACGTAAGGACCCACACGATGAACACAGCAAGGAAGTTGTTCGGCGCGGTCGCGCTGACGACGGCGCTGGCGCTGACGTCCGCCTGCGGCGCGTCGAGCACCGGCACGGAGGCGAACGCGACCGGCGTCCAGCTGCGGATGACGGTCTGGACCTCGAACGAAGATCAGCTCAAGCTGTTCGACACGATCGCCGCCGCGTACCGTGCCCAGCATCCGGAGGTCTCCTCGATCACGTTCGAGAGCCTGCCCTTCGCCGACTACAACACCACCCTGACCACCCAGATCGCCGGCGGCAACGCCCCCGACCTGGCCTGGATGGGTGACCTGTCGAGGGACCTGATCGCCTCCGACGCACTGGTCGGCCTGACCGACAAGCTGAAGGCGACCGACGGCTGGAACTACGACGACCTGCTGGACAGCGCGACCAAGGAGTTCAGCCGGGACGACACGCTGTACGCCTACCCGTTCTCGAACTCACCGTTCGCGCTGTACGTGAACACCGACCTCCTCGCGGCGGCCGGGCAGAAGATCGACCCGGAAACCCTGACCTGGGACCAGGTCGCCGCCGCCGGCGCCGCCGTCCACGCGAAGACCGGCAAGGCCGGCTTCGTCATCCGGGACTTCGACTACAAGTCGTGGAATACGCTGGCCACGGTGTGGACCGGCTTCGGCGCGGCGGCATGGAGCCCGGACGGCAAGACCTGCACCTTCGCCGGCCCCGAGATGCAGCAGGCCTTCACCTTCCTGCACAACGCCGCGTTCAAGACCCAGGCCATGCCCGGCCCTGGCACGAAGGCCGACTTCTTCGCCGGCGACGCCGCGTTCACCGTCGCTCAGGTCTCCCGCGCCTCGCTGCTCGACGGCAAGTTCACCTTCGCGCTGCACCCGCTCCCGGCGGGCCCGATCGGCCGGTACGCCGTTCTCGGCCAGGCCGGCGTGGGTGTCCTCGCCGCCGGCAAGCACAAAGAGCAGGCCGCGGACTTCCTCGCCTACCTGACGAACCCGGTCAACGCGGAGAAGCTGGCGCAGTTCTTCCCGCCGCCGCGCAAGTCGCTGCTGACCGGCGCGAAGCTTGCCGCCAACAACGAGGTGCTGTCCGCCGCGCAGCTGCAGGAGGTCGTCGTCGACCAGCTGCCCAAGGCCGTCACGCTGCCCAACCACACCAGCCCTGCCGAGATCGCCCAGAAGGCCACGACCGCGCTGGACGCGATGTGGAAGGCCGACGCCGACATCCCCGCCGTCCTGAACTCGGTCTGCGCCGCCATCGATCCGATCCTGACCAAGTAATGGCTACGCTCACGAAGGAGCTTGACATGTCCCGGGCCGGCGGCGCCCGGGGCACGTCCCGGCCGTCCTTTTGGACCACCCGTCGCAGAGATGCTCTGGCCGGCTACCTCTTCATCGCACCGCAGCTGGCCGGGGTCGTGCTGTTCGTGCTGATCCCGGTCGGGCTGGCGATCTGGTACAGCCTGAACGACTGGAACGTCTTCACCGGCGAGCAGACCTTCGTCGGAGCCGACAACTACGCCGCCCTGGCCGCCGACCCGCAGCTGCCGTCAGTGCTACTGGCAACCGCCGTCTTCTCCGGCGGAGTTGTGATCCTCAACATCAGCCTCGGCCTGCTGATCGCCGTACTGCTCAATCGCCGGTTCCGCGGAGCAACACTGTTCCGCACGCTGTTCTTCTCTCCGGTCGTCGTCTCCGTCGTGGCCTGGACCCTGGTCTGGGGGTTCCTGCTGCAGGACAACGGCGGTATCAACGGTCTGCTCGCCGCGATCGGCATCACCGGGCCGAACTGGCTGCAGCACGGCGACACCGCGATGCTGTCGGTGATCATCACCCAGGTGATCCGCAGTGTCGGCGTCAACATGGTGCTGTTCCTGTCTGCCTTGCAGGGGGTGCCATCACAGTTGTACGAAGCGGCTCGGATAGACGGGGCAGGAAGCAGGGTGATCTTCGCGAAGATCACCCTGCCGCTGATCTCCCCAACAGTGCTGCTGACCGCGATCATCACCATCGTCGGCGCGTTGCAATCGTTCGCGCAGATCGCCGTCCTGACCGGCGGCGGCCCGGAACTGAGCACTA
Organism: Nonomuraea antimicrobica; assembly: GCF_039536965.1. NCBI lineage: Bacteria > Bacillati > Actinomycetota > Actinomycetes > Streptosporangiales > Streptosporangiaceae > Nonomuraea > Nonomuraea antimicrobica. The sequence goes on from NZ_BAAAZP010000212.1 coordinate 41,171, forward strand.
CGGTGCTGGTCTATTACGTCTTCCAGCAGGCCTTTGAATTCAACGACATCGGCTACGGCTCGACGCTGGCGCTGATGCTGCTGTCGTTCGTCATGCTGCTGACCCTGCTGCAATGGCAGCTTCGCCGGAAGTGGGTCTTCCATGAGCAGTAAGTCCGTGCGGCCCTCAGCGCTGCCTGCACTGGCGCGAAGGGCGCTGTTGGTGGCGGCGCTCGGCGTCCTGGCCATACCGTTCGTGGTGCCGACGGTCTGGATGGTGAGCGCCTCGGTCAAGCCGTTGCCCGAGATCTTCAAATCCCCGCCGTCGCTGTGGACGGATGAGCCCACGCTGGCGGCATACACCGAGGTGTTCACCTTCCAGCCGTTCGCCCAGCAGTATCTGAACAGCGTCTACATCGCCCTGCTGGTCACATTGATCACCCTCCTGGTCTCCAGCCTTGCCGGGTACGCCTTCGCCCGGATCCGCTTCCCGGGCGTGAACGCCCTGTTCGTGGTGGTGCTCATCGGTCTTCTGGTGCCCAGCGAGGTGACGATCGTGCCGCTGTTCCAGATGTTCAAAGGGGCCGGGATGATCAACACGCATTGGCCGTTGATCCTTGTCACCGCGTTGGCCGCACCGTGTGTCCTGGCCACCTTCATCATGCGGCAGTTCTTCATCGCTCTCCCGGCCGAGCTGGAGGAGGCGGGCCGGGTGGAAGGCCTGGGCCGCCCCGGCATCTGGTGGCGGATCTGTCTACCGCTGGCCAAGCCCGCATTGTCCGCCGTGGCGATCCTGACCTTCCTCTCCTCGTGGAACCTCTACCTGGAACCCACCGTCTACCTCACCTCGCCGGAGTTGTTCACGCTGCCACAGGCGCTCACCCGATTCACCGACGCCTACGGCGGCGAGATGTGGAACACCCAACTGGCGGCCGCCACCATGACGGTGCTGCCCGTCCTCATCGTCTTCCTCATCGCGCAACGCCAGTTCGTCGAGGGCCTGGCCCACTCGGGGCTCAAATGAGCGAGCCGTGACGCGACGACTGGCCGATGTCGCCAAGTACGCCGGGGTCAGTGAGGCGACCGTGAGCCGGGTGCTCAACAGCCGCTCAGGGATCTCCGACTCGACCCGGGACGCCGTGCTCGCGACGCTTGACGACTTCGGATATGAGCAGCCGGTGAAATTGCGCGGCCAACGCCCGCGCCTGGTCGGGCTGGTGCTACCGGATCTGCTCAACCCGATCTTCCCGGTGTTCGCCGACATTGTCGGGGGCGCGCTGGTCAGGAAAGGGTTCACGCCGGTGCTGTGCACGCGTACGGACGGGGGTGTTTCCGAGGCGGACTACATCAGTATGCTGCTCGGCCAGCAGGTGTCCGGCGTGATCTTCGCCGGCGGCAACTATGCGCAGGCCGATGCTGATCACGATCACTACCGGGTGCTGCTGCACCGCAGATTGCCGGTGATCCTCATGAACGCCGCGACAGACGGCCTCGGCTTTTCGCGGGTGTCCGCGGATGACAAGGTGGCGGTCGCGCAAGCGTACGGCCACCTGCGCAGCCTCGGTCACGAGCGTATCGGCATCATCGTCGGCCCGGCGGCCCACGTACCGTCGCGGCGCAAACTTCAGGCATTCCCCGGCGACCCGAAGCTGGCCGAGCACACGATCCTTTCGATGGAAGGCGGGCGCTTCGCGGCGTGCCGGCTGATCGAGCGGGGTGCGACCGGGTTGATCTGCGCCAGCGACGTGCTCGCCCTTGGTGCGATCCGGGGCGCCCGCAGGAACGGGCTGAACGTTCCGGATGACGTCAGCGTGGTCGGGTACGACGACTCGGCCCTCATGACCTGCGCCGATCCACCACTGACCACGATCCGCCAGCCGATCGGGGCGATGGGCCAGGCGGCTGTCTCGCTTCTCACGGCCGAAGCCGCCGGCAGCCCAGCTGTCCCCCATGAACTGCTCTTCGACCCAGAACTAGTCGTTCGTCGCAGTACGGCACCGAGGCGGAGATCGCGACCGAGCTGATCAAGCCGGACCGGCCTGACGGCAGACCGAGACTGCGCTTGTCGGCGTGGACGCAAGCGAGAAAGCCGGGCCGGCTCGCGCCCCGTTGGCCGGGTGTAGTTGATGGGCTGATCCGGGTATCGGCGTGCGTTGAACCCTGGAGTCCGTCGCGCCCTTCCCGCGACCGGCGGGGCGTAGCACAACGAAGTGGTCAGGGAGCTCGGCGGTCACCTCGGGGGAACGGGCCGCCCCGGGTCCACACCCGCGACTCAGAGCCGCCCACGACGCGCCCGCGCTTGATCGTGGTACGCCGCCCGGGTGCGTTCTTGAGGCGCAGCAGCCCGTCGTCCACCCCCCGCACCACGACCTGAGTGCCGTACAGGCTGGTCGTCACCACCGCCGGGCCCGCTTGATCCGACGGGTCAATCTCCGAAGGCTGCCTGGTGGGCAGCGACGCAGGTGTGCGGGAGGTCGACCGGTACCACGACGCTGCCGGTGATCGTGGTCTGCGGGGTGAACGGGATTGCCCGCACCCGGGTGGAGCGGATCTCCGCGACCTGGTCGCCTGGCAGCACGGTCCAGCTACGCGGATTGAAACCGACCTCGACGATCGTGTCCTGGACCGTCCCGGCAAGGCGGCCGACCCGAGTTTCGACCCCGGCCTTCCGTATTGCGGCCTTCAAGGCCTCCGGCAGGAACAGGCCGTGGTCCCGCGACGGGATCCGCAGTTCGCCGACGGCGACATCGGCCAGGTCGACTGTCGAGCGACCGGCGGCGAGGTGCTGCACGGACACGACCGCGAACAGCTGCTCCGTCCACGTCGGCAGCACCCGCAGCCCGGGTGCCGAACGCACCCCCCGGGCCAGTGCCAGATCGATCTCCCCCCGTCGCACGGTGTCCAGACGAGCCGCCAGCGGAAGGTCGACCAGCACGACGTCGACGCCGAGCGCCGAGGAGTGCTCGCGCAGCGCGTCGATCCCGCGTTCCAGACGAGCGGTGAACCCGGCGGCGGTACCGATGCGCATGGTGCCCGCCGGCACACCGGCGGCGGCCTGGACCCGATCCGCGGCCGCCAGCGCATCACGCGCCGCAACGAGCACCCGGTGCCCCGCAGCAGTGAGCCGAACCCGGCGCGGTGAACGGTCCAGCAGCCGGACTCCCAGCTCCCGTTCCAGTTGGGCGATCCGCCTGCTGACCGCGGGCTGGGCGATGTGCAGCCGCTCGGCGGCCTGCCCGAAGTGCAGTTCGTCGGCGACCGCAACGAAGTAGCGCAGTGACCGCAGTTCCACCGAGCCCCCTGTTCTGCGACGATGCCTCCAGGTTATCGAGCGCGTCGGAACTGGTCCTGGTTTCCGAATGGGGCGTGGTGCTGGGATCGGATCATGGATATCGATCTGGGTCTGCTCGGCGCCCACCTACGCGAGCATGAGGTGAGCCCGCAGAGCGCGATGGAGGTGGAGCGGGCCGGCTATGGCACGCTTTGGCTGGACGCATCGCCACCGGCCGACCTCGCCTTCGCGGAGAAGCTCCTCGACGCCACCACCCGGCTGGTGGTCGGCACGAGCGTGGTCAACGTGTGGACCGCCGACGCCGAGACCGTCGCCGCCTCCTACCACCGAATCGTCGCCAGGCACCCCAGCCGGTTCCTTCTCGGCGTCGGGGTCGGGCACCGCGAGGTCCACGCCGAGTGGGCGTCGCCATATGACACCTTGGTGTCCTACCTGGACCAACTGGCGCTGGCCGGCGTCCCGGCCGAGCGGGTGGTGCTGGCCGCCCTCGGTCCGAGAATGATGGGGTTGGCCCGCGACCGCACCGCGGGTGTCATCCCCTGCATGGTCACGCCCGAGCACACCCGGCGGGCGAGGGAGGTCCTGGGTGCGGGCAAGCTGCTACTTCCCGGCCACTTCGCGCTTGCGGAGCCCGACGTCGAGCGGGCCCGCGCCGTCGCCCGGGCCGCACCGCCCGGGAAGGCGTTGCAGGTCACCAACTACGCGAGCAACCTCCGGCGGCTGGGCTTCACCGACGAGGACCTCTCCGGCACCGGGAGCGACCGCGTCATCGACGCACTGCTTGCCCACGGCGACCCGGCCGACCTCGCGCGCGGCCTGACCGCGCACCTCGATGCCGGCGCGGACCACGTCGGCGTCTACCCCCTCGGCGACGACCCCATCGCCACCCTCCGAGCGGTCTCCGACGCCGTGCTGGCCATCAGGCCCGAGTGACCGGGCGGGAACGCGTCGGCGTCCACGTCGGCGAGCACCACAACCTCCGGTGCGGGTCCGTCCCAACTGTGTCCAAACAGTCTCCACGCGGGGGCTGCATCTGCATCAACATCACCCACGCCATGACGGAGCTGGAGGAGCTGCTGCCGACCTTCGGCGGCTGGGAAGGACGGCGGGGTAGTACGCCGGCGGCAGGCTGATCTCAGCCATCAAGATGGCCCACCACACCTGACGTCAGCGCCATCTACTTGCCTGACGTGCCCGACAGCCCTTCAAGCGGCTGACCAGCTATTTTGCTTGACAACCCAAGATAACGATTGACGTCGTCGTCGACACCGACGTCGGCCGGCTCGACAAGGTCGCGTGGGTGCGGTGCGCCTCGTGCTGGGAACCCCTGGCCGACGGGCCCCGCCAGCACGGCTCCCCCCCGCCCACCGCGCGGCCGTCGAGATCGCCGAGAACGCCTCCTGGGCCGACGTGCCGTGGGAGGCGACCGACCCCCTGGTGGTTAAAGAGCAGGGGATCGGGGTCGGGGAACCTGGGAACAGCCGTTGGCGCTGAGAATGATCTTGCGCGAAGGGCGACGTCCAATTTTCACATGTGACCGCTCTACCCGGAGGTCTCTGGCCCGTGGATGATGCGGTGGATGGTGGAGCGTCCGACGCTGTACTCGGTGGCCAGGTCGGCCAGGGACACCTCGCCCGCGGCGTATCGCCGGCGGATGGAGCGCCGGGCGGGTTCGGGCAGTTTGGGTTGCTTGCCCTTGAGCTTGCCGTTCTTCTTCGCCAGCGCCATGCCCTCGCGGGTGCGCAGGTGCCCGAGGTTGGCCTCGAACTCGGCGACCATGGCGAGGGTCTGCAGGAACAGCCGCCCGAACGGGTCGTTCCAGTCGTAGACGGACGCGCCCAGGCCGAACAGCACGCCGCGTCCTGACAGACCGGTGAGGATCTCGTTGGCCTCGGCCATGTTGCGGGCGAACCGGTCGAACTTGGTCACCGTGAAGACGCTGCCATCCCACACGGCGGCGAGGGCCTGGTCGAGGCCGGCGCGGTTGCGGCGGGTGGTGCCGGAGAAGCCGTGGTCGATATAGATCCGGTCTTCGGGGACGCCGAGGGTCAGGAGTTGCTCGGTCTGGATGATCACGTCTTGCTCGTCGGTCGAGCAGCGGGCGTAGCCGACACGGGTTCCGTTCACGGCTCCAGGTGTTCCGGATAGGGGGCCTTCACCGGAACAGTTCGCGGAACACCTCTACGGAACACCCTGACCTGGGGCGATTGTCCGGGCGGTTGGTGTTCCGGTGGGGGATCCCCTTACGGAACACCACTCTGATCAACGACACTCTCCTGCTCGTGCTCGCGCTGACCGTCGCCTGAGTGCGATCGGCGCAGCCCGTCCAGCACGAGGGTGATGACACCGTCGGCCTCGGCCCGCCAACCGGTGCGGTCATGGGCCGCACCGATGCCATGCAGTGCCATCATGACGGCACCGGCACCCACGTCGTCGCGGACGGCGCCGTCCTTCACGGCGGCGGCCACCAGGTCGGTGACAGCCTGCTCCAGCGCCCGACTACCCTCGGCGAGCGCACCCGAGCCGGTGGCCATGAGCGTGGCCAGCGTCCGGGCGAGGCCCTGGTGGGCATCCATGTGGCCGACCATGCCACGCAGGAAGGTCGCCAAGGCCTCCTCCGCAGGCAGCGTGGCCTGCAACTGGCGGGCGCGGTCGCACAGCGTGGCGACCTCCTCGTGATAGACCGCCTCGGCCAGTGCCTCCCGGGTGGGGAAGTGGCGGTACAGCGTGCCGGTGCCCACTCCGGCCAGGCGGGCGAAGTCATCGAAGCGCAGGTCGAAGAAGCCTCCGGCATCGAAGACCTCCCGGGCCTTGGCGAGCAAGGCCTCGCGGTTGCGCTGGGCGTCGGCCCGCAGCGGCTTGTCGGTGGTCATGCGCTACCTCACGTTGACAAGTGGAGATGACCTCCATATTTTGAAAAATGGAGATGGCCTCCAAATCGATCGTATCTCACGAGGTGCAGCGTGAAGATCCTGATGTTCGGCCGAGGCGTGATCGCCACCGTCTACGGCTGGGCCCTGCAACAGGCGGGACATGACGTCGAGTTCTACGTCCGGCCGGGCCGCGCTGCGACGTACGGAGACGCAGTGGACCTCGACCTGCTCGATACGCGGCGCCGGGTGTGGGGGCAGCGCGTCGTCGAGAAGTGGCCGGTGCGCTACCGCGAGGCGCTGGAGCCGGACCACGGCTTCGACCTGATCGTGCTCAGCGTGCCGCACCACCGCCTCGCGGAGGCGACGGCCTTCCTGTCCCCGCGAGTCGGCCAGGCCACGGTGCTGGTCTTCGGCAACATCTGGACCGAGCCGCTGACCGCGATCGGCGCACTCCCTGTCGACCAGATCGCCTGGGGCTTTCCCCAGGCCGGTGGCGGTTTCGGCGCGGACGGCGTGCTCCGTGGGGCGCTGCTGCCGTCGGTCATCTTCGGCACTTTCGGCCAGCCTCCGACCGACCGGGAGCGGGCCGTGCGCCAGGCGTTTCGCGAGGCCGGGCTCCGGATTAAGGAGCGGCCTGACTTCCGTGGCTGGCTGTGGGTCCATTTCGTGTCGGATGCCGGCCTGTTCTCGCAGGGCCTGCGGCTGGGTTCCTTGTCCAAGCTGGCCGGGGCGACGGGCGACCTTCGCGAGGGGCTGCTGGCCGGCCGCGAGCTGCTGCCGCTCCTCGATGCGCGCGGCGTTGACCTGCGACGGCACCGGGGCGGTGTGCTGCTGTTCCGGGCGCCTACCTGGCTGACGGCCCCCGTGTTCGCCTGGCTGACTGCTCATGTCGCGCCGGCGCGCGTGAGTTTCACGGCGCACTCCGACCCCGAGGCCGAGGAGCCGCGTGAGATCTGCCGAGACACCCTGGCGGAAGCACGCCGGTTGGGGGTCGCGGTACCGCGACTGGAGGCGGCGGAACCGAGCTTCGCCCGCGAGGTGACAGGCTGAGTGAGCGGCTACGAGACTTCCCCGCAGTTCCGCTGTGATCACCCCTTGGCGACGGGGTAGGAACGTCGACGACCTCGCCCCACGCCGGGTGCACCTCCTCAGCCGTCCGTGCATCCTTCGAAAGATCGGCCAAAAGGACAGGATCGCGCAGCCAGGCCGCGCACGGCGGACGATTCTCCGGATCCCTGGGGTCTACCCCTCCTCCTCCACGCCGCCGCCGTCGGGGAGAGCGGGGATGTCGGGGGTCTCGCCGAGCTGCCGCAGGCCTTCGGCCGGTGCAGAGGAAGAGATGGAGTAGCGGCCCAGGACGTTGAGGTGGGCGTGGCCGAGCGGGGACAGCCGGGCGGCGTCCTCATCCTTGACCGGGACGCCTTCGGCGCGCAGCCGGTCGACCGCGGCCGACAGGTACTTGGAGTTCCACAGCGCGACCGCGTTGACGACGAGGCCCAGAGCCGCTAGTTGATCTTAACCGAAATGATCTTGAAGGCTGCTTCTGGTAGGTGATCGACGCGCAGGGTCACGGAGCGTGATGCGAAGATTTTCGGCTGGTGTCCGTCGTCGGCGTGTCGCTCCGAGAGGTGTCAGGAGGGGCGGCTCGCGCGGCCGACGTCCCGGCGGAAGTCGGGCATGCCGAGGTGGATGGTGGTGTGCCTGCTGGCCAGCTGACGCATGCCGGCGAGCTTCTGGTCGGCGGCAGTGAGGCTTGCCTCGATCGCGACGACTTCGCCGAGCCAGCCATGCTCCTTGGCTTCTGCCAGGCGATCCTGGAGATTGGCCCGGATGCCCTGCAGACGGGGCATCTCGGCCGGGTCCGGTCGCAGCTGGGGGCAACGGATGCAGGCGTGTTCATGAACGCAAGGAGTTCCATAGTCGCGTGTGCAGATGCCCAGGGCGACCTTGCGGAGCTCGAAGTGCCCGAGAAAATCCTGCCATTCTTCAGGCATGATCTCGCGGTATTCCTCGCAGGGACGCAGGGACCGGCGGCGGGCGATGAAGGCGCGATGGTGGGCGACCACGTCCTCGGGGTAGATCGCGGCGTATCCCATGGTGGTGTCGAGAACCTTGTGTCCAGCGATCTTCGCGGCGATGTGAGGCGGCAGGCCGGACCGGATGGCATCGGTCAGGAAGAGCCTTCGGAAGTCGTGCGGTTTGAAGGAGAGCGGCTGTCCGGTGGCGTCGGTCAGGCCGCTGGCAGCCAGGCTTTGCTCCAGGCAGGTGTGCACGTAGTTGCGGGACATGGCGCGGTGCTCTGGGCCATACCGGCGCTGGAAGAGGAACGGCATCGGCGGGCTCCTGACCCGCTCCCCGTGCGGGACCGTGCAGCTTCGCCCTGACCGAAGGCTGGACCTGACGGGGACGCCGCCCGCGCCGGAGAGCTGATGGGACAGGCCCGTGCCCGGCAGTGGGAGCGGGTCGGGCGGTGGCGTGGCCGCCTGCGGATCCCGCGCTACAAACCGTAGACGGCCAGCGGGGCGGCGATGTGTTCGGCGTCGCGGTGCACGCCGCTTAGGGGTCTCCCCTGGGCCGCGGCTGACCTGGACGGGGTAGGGAGGCCGTTCATGCGCTGAGGGGGAGTGCAGTCGTAGCGGCTATTGTGTGGGTCGGGCCGAGCAACACACGACCAGCGACGACCGAATGGCTGCCATGGCCAACACGTCCTCCCTGAACTCGTAGAACCGACCGAACACGGCACCGCATCGCCGATGCGCGGCGATGTCACCCAAGAGGCATGCCCTGACCGCCGTCCGGGTCTGCCACCCAGTGTCAGGAGGACATGTGCAACGTGGCGAAGTCTGGTGGGTCGCGTTCGACGAGCGGCGGCCGGTCGTCCTGCTGTCGGGAGACGACGCGTCCGGGATCCGGGCGATGCAGGTCGTCGCTCCGGCGGGCGTCGACCTCAGCGGTCTGGGCGTCGAAGTGGCAGTAGGAGCCGGGGAAGGACTGCCCTTTGAAGGCGTGCTGCGAATAGCGTTCCCTCGTCCAGGCATGACTCCTTGCACGTGGCTGACCACGGTGTCCCGGGACGACCTGATCGAGCAAGCGGGCGTCCTGTCCTCCGCGAAACTCAGCGAGATCGAGGATGCCCTCCGCCTCGGGGAGCAGGCGAAGGAGTGGACCCCAGCAACGACCGCGAAACTCAGCGAGATCAGGGACGCCCTCCGTCTCGGTGGACTCAGGTAGGCGGAGAAGTGAACCACGTCCTGGACGACCCACTCGCGTGGCCGGCGAGGCACAGCGCATGCTCGCCCCCGGCGGGCGCATTGTGCTGATCGGGGAGGACTGGGACACCTTCGTCATCGACGCCGGGCCTACCCGGCCATACTCATGTACGTGATAATGATCTCTTATCACGTACATGAGCGATCATGGTGGCGCGGCGACCAGGAGAACTCCTCCCCGGGACGGTGCGCGACTCCGGCACGTTATCCGGTACATCGCGATGGACGTTGCGCGGCGGCCGGCATGAGCGCCGCGCCGAAGATCACCGCCCTGCGCGGTGGCGGCGCCACCCTCGTCGCGGCCGCCGACGCCTTCCTGGCCACCCCACGCACCGCCAACCCCAACACCCACCGCGCCTACGCCTCGGCCATCGACCGCACCAACGAGCGACTCGGCCGCGAACCGGCCGCTGGCCGAGGTCACTGACGCGGAGGTCGGCCATGCGCTTGCCGAGCTGTGGGGGGCGAGCGCGCCGGCGACCTGGAACCGCAACCGTGCCGCCGTCACAACGGCGGCCAGGGCCGCGGAAATCCTCGCGCTGAACGTCGAGGACCTCGACCTGGAGCACCGGCGCGCTCCCGTCCGCTCCAAGGGCGGCGCCACCGAGTGGGTGTACTGGGACAGCGGCACCGCCCACCTGCTGCCCCGCCTGCTCCGGCTCCCCGACGGCAGCGTGCGTATCCACGGGCCGCTGTTCCTGTCCGAACGCCGCCCCGTGCCGGCCCGCCGCTCCGCGGCCGCCGACATCTGCCCGCACACCTGCCGCGCCCGGCTCGGTTACGACCGGGCCCGCGTCCTGCTCGACAAGTACGCCGGGCTCGATCTGCACCAGCTGCGCCACAGCGCCGCCACCCACCTCGGCGAGGCCGAGATCCCGCTGCAGCTCATCATGGGCAAGACCCGGCACAAGAACCCCCGCACCGCCATGCGCTACGTCAAACCCGGAGCCGAAGCCATCGCCTCCGACAGGTCCTGCAGCGCGCTGAAACTGGTATGGGAGATCCCGGAGTTGCCGGACGTCGAGAAGGATCTCGGGCAGTGGATCCAGTGCGAAGGCCATCGCGGCCACGTCGACCACGGCGAGCCCGCCCACTACAACCGCCTGATAGATGATTGGTCGGACGGCGCACCCGGCACTGTGCCCGACACCAGGACAGCCTGACGCCCTCACGGCGCGCTGCGTAGCTCAGGGCCCGGACGGCGATCCGTCGGCCGGGCCCTGAGCGACGCACTGGCAGCACTGCGCCCACTGACGGCCGATGCGGGGGGCGCTGCACCTTGGCTGGCTGCGGCCGCCCTCTGGCCGGAGCGGCTTCCGTTCCATCGCCAAGGGGGTTGGGGTGCAGGAGGATGATCGTTAACATCGATAGGGTGGAGTGACGTCCAGCCGAGGCTGTGCTGTCAGAACTCCAGCCCTTCAAGTAAGAGGGGTCCGTACTTGGGCTAATTGAAAGGAAGACTGTGGGCGGAGACTATGCATCCGTTGCCGAGCAGTTCATTCCATACTATTACAACACGTTCGATTCAGATCGCCGGGCCCTCGAGGGCCTGTATCGGGATAACTCGGTTCTGACCTTTGAATCCAGTCAGACCGAAGGCGCGGCGGCCATCGCGGAGAAGCTGGCCGGGCTTTCCTTCGTGAACGTCAAGCACGAGGTCCACACCAACGACGCGCAGCCCGCGGCAGACGGCGCCATACTCGTTCTGGTGACAGGGGAGATCGAAGCAGACGGTTCCCCCTTTAAATTCGCGCAGACGTTCGTGCTCATGCAGGATGGTGGCTCGTACTACGTCGCTAATGACGTCTTCAAACTGATTTATGGATAGTTAGTTGGTGTGTGACTTCTCCTGCTGGTGAGCTCACTTCCTCCTTAGGGCCCCCGAAGCTGGACCCGCTGCTGCTCGGTGTTGAGCGGGCGGTCGGGCGTCCCACAGCCAGCGCTATCGGGATCCTTGGCTATGCCGACGACGCCATCATCGTCACCGCCGTGCTTGCACTGGGTCGTCCGCCGCGACGGGTTGCAGGCGGCTCGCTGGGCATCGACGGTGGCTTCGCCGTCCTGGTCAAGGTGACCGGGCTCGACAAGCCGCCCAGCTCGGCCTGGCGCCGCCGTCGTGGTCAGCCTGCCGCCGGTTCGGTGAGCCGGGCCTCGAGGTCGGCGATCATCTGGGTGAGCAGGCTGGTGTTCTCGCGCCGGACCATCTGCGGGCAGAGTGTGTCGAGGCCGGCCGGGAGCCGCGTAGCCAGTGGTTAGGGCCGGGCTCCTGCTAGCGAAACCGCGTGGTGTGATCGAAGGTTACCCCGGCCCCCGGGATCGTAGTCGCTTCGGGGAGATGTCACAAGCGCCAGCGCACACTGACCAGCGCTGCCAAGCAGATTCGTAACGGTTCGCCGCAACGGATGTCCCTGTCGTGGAAGACCTCCCATGGTGGAGGGATGACGACTTCTGCCCCGCAAGGCCGCACCGTATGGCGGCGGGTCGGCGCGGTGCTGGCGGCGGTGGCGCTGGTACTGCTGGTGGCCGGAGCGGTGGTGTTCTTCCTGGCCGACCCGCTGGGGCTGCCGGAGCTGGTCCTGGAGGTGGCGGACAAGCGTGCCAGCATCATCGCGATGCTGGCCAGCCTGGTGTTCGGCCCGATCGGGCTGTGGTTTCAACCCGCGACGCCACCCGTCTCGGTCGATGATCCCAACCCCGTACGCCGTCGGCGTTCTGATGTTCATCGCCACGGCGAGGAGCCGGCGAAAGGGTTCACCTTCGTACGCGCAGGCCGGAACATGTTGGAGCAGGGAGTTGCCGCCGATGCCTTGCGTAAGGGTGCGGCATGAGGCGTCTCGTGCCCTGGCTGGCAATGATCTGTCTCGTCGGTTCCGGTGTCGTGCTCGCCGTACAGGCCGGGCCTGAGAAAGATCCAGATCCGCCGCCGACGGTACGGCCAGCGGCACAACTGCCCGTGTTGCCAGGCAAAAAGGCGCCGCGCCTCGAGTACACGGTGTTGTACGACCCGCGGGTCATCCGGGAACCCGCGGCCACGCACCATTCCTGGAGGGCGGGGAGCGGCTCCGGCCAGGAGTGGCGGATCGAGGAGGCGCTCGGCTTCGTTCCCAAGGACGGCGGGCAGGCGGTGTCGCCCCTCGCCATCAGCGACGACGGCCGGCGCTTCGCCTATCTCCAGCGTTCCGACCGTGTCCTGGTTGTCAGAGACCTCGCCAGCGGGGCGACCAAGCGGGTCTCCACCAGGGTGTACCGGCCCGGCGACGACTCGTGGAACGTCGAGCTCAGCTTCTATGGGGACGGCGAGTTGCTGTTCGTGTGGAACGCCGGCCGCGGGAGCGAGCTGATCGATCTGGCCTCGACAGCGCGTCTCCGCGTCGGCGTGGAGTTTGACCGCGACCTTCTGGAGGCGCGCGCGGACGGCGGCCGTGTCACCGTGCTGGCCGGTGAGGAACTACGGGTCCGTAAGAACTGGAGGTCTCCGTTCTCGGTGGCCCACCGCGAGGATGATGCAGAGGATGGCACGCACCCCGTGGTGCTGGGCGATGAGGCGGTGAGCGTCGTCCGGCTGAGGGATGTGGAAAACCTGCGCCACCAGCTGAAGAGAGTGGATCTCCGGCACCCTGCCCACCGGGTCACGTCCGCCGATCTCACGCTGCCGTACGACCTGGAGACTGTCAACGCCGTCCGCCCCCTGGGTCGCGACAGCGTGCTGCTCCGCGCCGAGCGGAGCCGGACCTGGCCCGATCACGGCTACCCGCCTGGACCGTGCGACTGGGAGGAGTGAATCGCCCCGGGTTCGGTGGAGACTTGATCTCTTGAGAGGATCGAGTCCATGCCAGGCAAGTCTCCCTACCCCGATGAGTTGCGCAGGAGAGCGGTGCGGATGGTCGCCGAGGTGCGGCCGGACTACCCGACCGAGTGGGCCACGATCAACGCGGTCGCGACCAAGCTCGGTATCGGCACCGCCGAGACACTGCGCACCTGGGTCCGCCAGGCGCAGATCGACGAAGGCAGCCGGCCCGGCCGCACCACGGACGAGTCGGCCGAGCTGAAGCGGCTGCGCCGGGAGAACGCCGAACTCCGCCGCGCCAACGAGATCCTGAAGGCCGCCTCGGCTTTCTTCGCGGCCGAGCTCGACCGGCCACACACGCACTCGTGACCTTCATCGACCAGCACGCCGACGTGTTCGGTGTCGAGCCGATCTGCCGTGTCCTGACCGGACACGGCTGCCCTATCTCCACCAGCACTTACTACGCCGCAAAGAATCGCCCGCCGTCGCCGCGTGCGGTGCGCGACGCCGAGCTGGATGCCCACATCCAGCGCATCCACGCCGCCAACTACGGCGTCTACGGCGCCCGCAAGGTCTGGCAGCAGCTCCTGCGAGAAGGGCATCGGGTGGCCCGCTGCACCGTCGAGCGACGCATGCGCACGCTCGGCCTGCAAGGCGCCCGGCGGGGCAAGAAGGTGCGCACCACGACGGCCGACCCTGCGCATGAGCGGGCTGCCGACCGGCTGCGGCGCGACTTCACCGCCCAGCGGCCGAACGCCGCCTGGGTGGCCGACTTCACCCATGTGGCCGCCTGGTGCGGCGTCGTTTACGTCGCGTTCGTCGTTGACGTCTACTCCCGGGCGATCGTCGGCTGG
>NZ_BAAAZP010000213.1:0-58139 GCF_039536965.1 Nonomuraea antimicrobica
GCGGGCGGCCTGGCGGTGCGGGGAGGCGTGGCGGTCACTGCCGGATCCCGCGCTTGATCGTCTCCACGTCGGTCTTGGCCTGCGCCGCGGCGGCCTGCGGGGTCAGCGTCCCGTCCACGATCTCGCTGAGCGCCTTGGGCACGGGCAGCTCGCCCATCGTGGCGCCGACCAGCTTGCCCTGCCCCTGCGGGATGCCCCATCGGGCGAAGGTGTCGGGGCTGGTGCGCAGGGCGTCGAGCACGTCGGCCGGGTAGACGTCGGCCAGCGGCTTCTTGGTGTCGACCCCGGCGGGCAGCTTGTTCCACACGTCCTCGAAGCCCCTGCGGGTGGGGAACTTGCCCTCCGGCGCCATCCCGATCCAGCGCTCGTAACCCTCGGTCATCATGAAGGAGACGAACTTGCTCGCCGAGTCGGTGGCGGCGTCGCGGGTGATCGCCCAGGAGACGATCTCGCCGTACTGCGCGGGCGCGCTCGCGTCGGGTCCCTTGAGCGCGGTGACGACGCCGGTGTGCTTGGCCAGCCAGTCGGGGTCCGCGCGGCACTCGGGGCAGCTCGGCAGCGCGTCCTTACGCAGCCCGGCCAGCTCGTCGAGGATGAACGACGACCAGATCGTCATGGCCGACTTCCCCGCGAAATACGTGGCCCGCGTGGAGTCGACGTCCTGCTTGCCCTTGACGGAATAGTCCTTGGCCAGCTTCGCGTAGAAGCCGAACGCCCGCACGCACTGCGGCGAGTCGAGCGTCACGTTGCCGGCGTCGTCGACGAGCTGGCAGCCGTTGGCCAGCGCCACGTGTTCGAAGCTCTGGGCGGTGAAGGAGTCTTTCGGCGCGATGGCGAGCGTGATCCCCGCGACCCCGCCCGTGTTCAGCCTGGCCGCCGCGGCCTCCAGCGCCTCGTAGGTGTCGGGCGGCCGCAGCCCCGCCTTCTCGAACAGGTCCTTGCGGTACAGGATGAGCTGCGCCCACCCGTCGCTCGGCACCGCGAGCAGCCTGCCGCCCGAGCTGTCGAGCTCCAGCGCCCGCGGCGAGAACGTGTCACGCCCGAGCTGGTCGACGACCCGGCCCGGCGTCTCGGTGTCGAGCAGGTCGTTGGCCTCCATCTCGCGGATGGAGGCCAGCGGCAGGGCGCCGATCACGTCGGGCAGGTCGTCGGCCGCCGCCGCGGCGGTGAGCGTCTGGCTGAACTGGTCTTCGGCCACGCCGACCAGATTCACCTTGATCCCGGTCTTCCTGGTGAAGTCGGCGGCGATCGCGTTCTGGACCGCCATCCGGTCCTGGAGGTTCTCCTCGGTCCAGACCGTGATCTCGTTGCTCGTGGACGATCTCTCGCCACCGCCGTCCCCGCAGGCCGTCAGCGAGACGGCGGCCAGCAGTGCGACGGAGAGGACGGCGGTGACCTTGGTCGGCATGGCACGCTCCTCCGGTTGGGGTTATGCCGCCCTTACCCGTGCACGAGAGGCCGCAACGTGCGGTAGGCGATACCGAGACCGGTCTGTACCCTGTCCGTGCTGCCGCTCCAGACCGGGTCCTCGTGCTCCACGGAGACCACCCCGTCGTAGCCCCCCTCGTAGAGCGCGTCGATCACCCTGGTCCAGTCGACCTGCCCGAGCCCGGGGACACGGAAGCGGTACCAGCCCTTCTCGCCGCTGATCGGGCCGTGGAAGCCGTACCGGTCGATCTTGCCGGGCAGGAACTGGGTGTCCTTGGCCTGGACGTGCGCGATGTTCGGCACGTACGGGGTCAGCGCGGCGACCGGGTCGATGCCGAGCGCCACCAGGTGTGACGGGTCGTAGTTGAGCTTGAGCCCCAGCGTGAACATCCACTCCCACAGCTCGGGGGAGTAGGCGAGGTTGCCCGGATACCCATCGGGATGCCAGCTCTTCATCACGCAGTTCTCAATGACGATCTCGACCCCGTTCGTCCTGGCGTACGCGACCAGCGGGCCGAAGACGTCCTCGGCGAGCTTGAGGTTGTCGCGCACAGGCAGGGACGGGTCGCGGCCCACGAACGTGCCCACCGTCGGGCAGCCGAGCGCGGCGGCGGCGTCCACGCACCGCCTCACGTGCGCGTTCACCGCAGCCCCTTGCCGAGGGTGCAGATTGTTCTCGTAGTACGCGATCGAGGAAAGCGTGAGTCCGGTCTCCGCGAAGATTCGCCTGACTCGCTCACATTCGGTGTCGTCGAAACGATCCACTCTGATGTGATTTCGGTCATCCGTAGACGGCCACCCCGCGACCTCCAGGGCCTCGTAGCCCTGACTCGCGGCCCAGCGTGCAATGTCGGTAAGGTCACTTTCCGGAAGACACGCTGTCAGAAACCCCAATTTCATCAGTCACCTCCGACGGAAGTCGTAGACTTAAGAGTGTTACGAACGCAACTATCGTTTGCAAACACGCACTAAATCTTTGACTTTTGTTTGATCAATAGGCATAAGTGTGGGGAATGCGCGTCATCACCTTCGAGGAGCCAGGCGAAGTCCGCGTCGGCCTGGAGTCACCCGCCGAGCTTGTGGCGGGGGCAGTGCGAGTTCGCACGCTCTATTCCGGAGTCTCAGCGGGCACTGAACTGACCGCCTACCGCGGCACCAATCCATACCTCAATCGCAAGTGGGACACCGAGCGCCGGCTCTTCGTCGAAGGCCAGACGCACGCCTACCCGCTGGCCGGGTGGGGCTACCAGGAGGTAGGCGAGGTGGTGGAGGCCGCGCCCGATGTGGCCGACCCCCCGGTCGGCAGCCTCGTGTGGGGCATCTGGGGCCACCGGGCCGAGGCCGTCGTCCCCGCCGACAAGCTCGTCGGGCACGTGATCCCGCCCGGCGCCGACCCCCTGACCGGCGTCTTCGCCCGGGTGGGCGCGATCGCGCTCAACGGCGTGCACGCCGCCGACGTGCACCTCGGTGACCAGCTCGCGATCTTCGGTCAGGGCGTCATCGGGCTGCTCGCCACCCGCCTGGCCGTGCTCAGCGGCGCCCGCGTGGTCGCCGCCGACGCCATCCCCGACCGGCTGGAGCTGGCCAGGAGGTTCGGCGCCGCCGAGACGTTCGACATCTCCTCGGGCTCGGTGGCCGAGTTCATGCGCAAGCGCGTTGAGGGCGCCGACACCGTCATCGAGCTGAGCGGCACCCACGCCGGCCTGCACGAGGCCATCAGGACCGTGCGCAGGGGCGGGCGCGTCGTGGCCGCCGGCTTCTACCAGGGCGACGCCGTCGGGCTGCGCCTCGGCGAGGAGTTCCACCACAACCAGGTCCAGCTCGTCTCCTCCCAGATCGGCGGCGTCGCCTCGTGGCTCGCCCACCGATGGGACGTCGAGCGCATGCAGCGCACGTTCATGGAGCTCGTCCACCGCGGAGAGGTCGCCGCGGGGGAGCTGATCAGCCACGTCATGCCCGTGGACCGGGCCGCCGAGGCCTTCGACCTGCTCGACAAGCACCAGTCCGAGGTGCTCCAGCTCGTCTTCGAATTCAAGGAGTGACAGTGAAGCTCGCCGTACAGGAGCAGCTTCTGCCTGGCCGTACACTGCAGGAGAAGTACGCCTTCGCGGTCGACGCCGGGTTCGACGCCATCGAACTGCGGGGCAAGGGCGATTTCCACTTCGCCGGCCGCCTGACTGAGCTCAAGCGGGCGCTGGCCGACGGCGTGGTCATGCCGACGGTGTGCGTGGAGATGTCCCACTTCATCGGCGACTTCGACCCCGCCAGGCGCAAGGACGCCATCCAGCAGCTCAGGTCGCAGCTCACGGTGATCGGCGAGCTGGGCGGTCTGGGCGTCATGACGCCCGCCTCCTGGGGCCAGTTCTCGCGCAGGCTGCCCCCGTTCGAGCCGCCGCGCAGCCCCGAGGACGACCGCGAGGTGCTGGCCGAGGCGCTGGGCGTCCTGGGCGAGCACGCGCAGCGCAACGGCGTGCTGATCATGCTGGAGCCGCTCAACCGCTACGAGAACCACATGGTCAACACCCTGGCCGAGGCCGTCTCGTACTGCTCGATGGACTCGATCAGGATCGTCGGCGACACCTACCACATGAACATCGAGGAGGACGACCCCTGCCGCGCCCTCATCGACGCGGCCCCCTACCTGGCGCACATGCAGATCAGCGAGTCGAACAGGAACCAGCCGGGCACCGGTCACCTCGACTGGGGCGCGCAACTGGCCACGCTCGACGCCGTCGGCTACGACGGCTATCTCGCGCTCGAATGCCGGCTGCGCGGCGAGCCCGAGATCGTCCTTCCCCAGACCGCAGCCTTCATCAGGAAATATCTATGATCCTTCGCGACGCGGTGCGTGTCCTGGCCAGCAATTGGGACGGCACCTACACAGTCCCTTCACGTCGCCTCTATCCCCATCAGTGGAGCTGGGACTCCGCCTTCACCGCGATCGGCAACGCCCGCTGGTCGCCGCGACGGGCCAGGCTGGAGCTGTTGTCCCTGTTCGGCGCCCAGTGGAGCGACGGCCGGGTGCCGCACATCGTGTTCAACCCCGAGGTGCCGGAGGGTGCCTACTTCCCCGGCCCCGAGTTCTGGCGGACACGGGCGCCGTCCGGGGTGGAGACGTCCGGCATCGTCCAGCCGCCGGTGCACGCGCTGGCCGCGTGGAAGACGCACCTGGCCGAGCCCGACCCCGGGTTCCTGCGCCGGATCTACCCCCGGCTGGTGGCGCAGCAGGAGTTCCTGCGCGCGCAGCGGCGCTCCCCCGAAGGGCTCATCTCGATCGTGCACCCCTGGGAGTCGGGCATGGACAACAGCCCGGCGTGGGACCTGCCGCTGCGTGCGGTGGTGACGCGGCCGACCGGGTTCGTCCGCCGGGACCTGGCGACCGTCAGCGCCGACGAGCGGCCCACCGACCGCGACTACGAGCTGTACGTCACGCTGTCCGGCGCCTACCGGGACTCGGGCTACACCGAGCCGGGCGCGTTCCAGGTCGAGTGCCCGCTGTTCAACGCCGCGTACGGGCTGGCGGAGTCGACGCTGGCCGACATCGCGCGCGAGTGCGGGTTCGACCCCGAGCCCCACGAGCGCGAGGCCGAGGCGATGACCCGCGCCATGATCGAGCACCTCTGGGACGGCGGCCTCTTCCAGGCCCGCGACGTGCGCACCGGGGCGATGATCCGCTCCAGCAGTGCGGCCGGGCTGACCCCGCTCGTGCTGCCCGGCCTGCCGTCGCGGATCGCCTTGGCGCTGGTGGCGACCGCGCTCGACCGGTTCGGGCTCAAGGGCATGATGCTGCCCAGCTACGCCCCCGACGCGCCCGGGTTCGACCAGGCCCGCTACTGGCGGGGCCCGAGCTGGATCAACCTGGGCTGGCTCGTCTGGCACGGGCTGAAGGACCACCGCCCCGACCTGGCCAGGCCGCTGGCCGACGCGATGGTGCGGGCGGTGAGCCTGGCGGGCTTTCGCGAGTATTTCGACCCGCTCACGCTGCAGGGGCACGGCTGCCGCGACTTCAGTTGGTCAGCCGCCCTCGTCCTCGACCTCGTCGCAGAGTACAGCCTGGACGCTCTGAAGCCGTCTGGCCGCGAGATCGGTCAGCAGCCGTGGAGCGTCGGGAAAGCCGACGACGTCGGTGATCACGTGCTCGCGTAGCCGCCCGCCCCGCTCTCTGAGCAGCGCGATGGTCTCGTGCGAGAGCCGCTCCCTGTCCCAGGCGTGCGCCAGGCCGCGGGGCACCCGGCCGATCTGGGCGCAGCGCACGGTCAGCCCGTTGTGGTGGAACTCCTCGCCGAGTCGCACCTCCTGGGCGCCCTGCGTGTAGAAGGCCAGGTCGACCAGCGTGCCCTGGGGGCGCAGCAGGCGCAGCCCGAGGGCCAGCGCCCTGGCCTGGCCGCGGCACTGGAAGACCACGTCGGCGCCGCGGTCGTTGGGGCCGTGGCGCCAGCGGCGCTTGAGGGTGACGGCCGGGTCCTCGTCGGACAGACCGTCGGCGGCCAGCACGTCGGCGCCCAGGGCCGCCGCCACGGCGAGCCGGTCGGGGGTCTCGTCCACGACCACGACCTCCGCCGCGCCGCCCGAGAGGGCGAAGCAGGTCGTGAGCAGCCCGACCACGCCCGCGCCGACGACCGCGACGCGCCGCCCGCGTACGCCGTCGCCCAGGTGCCGCACGGCCGGGCCGTGCAGGTCGTGGGCGGCGTGCAGGAGGCCGTTGGCGCAGATCGGGCCCATGTGGGCGACGTAGACGCCGAGGACGGGGTCGAGGTCGTCGGGCAGCTCCACGAACCTGTCGGTCATCGGGTCGGCCACGTACGCCGTGCGGTGCCCGTACGCCATGGCGACCAGCGCGCCCTCGGGCACGGCCCGCGTCCGCGTCTCGACCACGAAGCCGACCTGCATGTAGCCGATGCCGCGCACCGGGTACGACACCGACGGCGTGCCCTCCATGAACAGCCCGAGCGCCGGGTCCCACGACGCGCCGAGGTAGGGGTTGGTGCCCTTGACGTAGGTCAGCTCGGTGCCCGCCGAGACGCCGCTGTGCGTGGTGGCCACCATGAACCCGCCGTCGGGCAGGCCGGGCAGCTTCTCCTCGACCAGGCACACCTCGCCCGGCGCCTCGATGCTGAGCACTGTGCTCACGGTCTCACTGGTCATCGAGCATCACCGGCCTCCGTTCGGCTGCGGATCGAGCGAGTGCCAGCGCCAGGCGGTGAGTACGCAACGCCTCACCGTACGGTACGCGGACATCGGCCGGCCTGCCCTGCACCGCGTTGACGAACTCCCGGTCCACCCGGGTCTTCGCCTGGCCGTCGTCCTCGATGATGCGCTCGCCGTCCACCAGCAGCCGTGTCTCGCTGAGCTCCAGCGCGATGCCGTCGGCGCACACCTCCAGCCCCACCCGGTGCTTGCGGGTGAGCAGGCAGGAGGTGGCCAGCAGCCCGGCGGCCCCCTCCGCGAAGCGCATCACCGCCGAGGTGGCCCGGTCGACCTCACCGTCCACGGTGTTCTCGACGGGCACCGCGTGCACCATGGAAACCTCTCCCACCAGCAGCCGCGCCAGGTCCAGGACGTGCACCGCCTGCTCCACGATCTGGCCGCCGGACCGGTGGCGGTCCAGCCACCAGCCGACCGGGGGCACTTTGTCCAGCCAGTGGCCGAGCGCGAGGCGTACGGGACGGCCGGCGAGCAGGTCGTGCGCCCGTCCGACGACGTCGAGGTAACGCCAGTGATGGCCGACGGCGGACGGCAGAGATCGCCGTTCGATTTCGGACGCGATGTTTTCTGCGGTTTGGAGGTCTAGAGAAAGGGGTTTTTCTACAAAAATCGGGAGATTGCACGACAGAACATCATGTTCCGGGTTACCGTGCGCGAAAGGAGGCACACATACATAGACGGCATCCAGACCTCCGGCACTGAGCAGGTCGGCATGGCCGCCGTAGGCGGGGGTCCCATGCTTCGAGGCCAGCGCCTCGGCCCTGCGGAGATCGGTGTCGGCGATTCCGGCGATCGTCACATCGGGGAACGCGGACAGTACATCTGCATGACGGGCAGCGACATTTCCGGCACCTATGATGCCGACACGGGTCATTGGGGACACAATCCGGCATATGCCACGTCTGGGAGCATTCAAACAAAAATGTTCGAATGCCTATAGATCGGGCATAAGCCGTGACCTCATGAATCGGGGCTGATGCATGGAGAAAGATCTGCAAGCCTTGGCCAAGGTCCAAGAATGGTACGGCCCGCACTCGAGCACCGCTGCCGAGTGGCCGGTGGACGCCTTAATGGCGGTCAAGGGAAACACCACGGTGAGCGTGGTCCTGCCTGCGCGCGACGAGGAGAGCACCGTGGGGGACATCGTCACGGTCATCCGCCGTGACCTCGTCGAGCGTGTGGCACTGGTCGACGAGGTCCTCGTCGTCGACTCCAACTCGACCGACGCCACCGCCGAACGGGCCCGCCAGGCCGGGGCCCGCGTGGTGGCGCAGGATCAGGTGCTCTCCCACCTCGTGGAACCGCTCACGGGCAAGGGGGAGGCCCTGTGGAAAGGTCTGGCGGCCTCCACGGGCGACATCGTCGTCTACATCGACTCGGACCTGCGCAGCTTCGGCGCGCACTACGTGTCGGGCCTGGTGGGGCCGCTGCTCAAGCACGGTGACCTCCAGTTCGTCAAGGCCACGTACGAGCGGCCGTACACCGGCGCGGACGGTGTCGTCCAGCGGGGCGGCGGCGGACGCGTGACCGAACTGGTGGCCCGGCCGCTGCTCAACATGTTCTGGCCGGAACTGGCCGGCTTCGCCCAGCCGCTGGGCGGCGAGTACGCGGCCCGGCGCGCGGTGCTCGAACAGGTGCCGTACGTCACCGAGTACGGCGTCGAGTTCGGTCTCCTCGTCGACCTGCTGCACCTCGTCGGGCTCGACGCGATGGCCCAGGTGGATCTGGGGCACCGTACGCACACCCATCAGTCGATGACCGCGCTCGGCCGGATGGCGGGACAGATCATCCTCACCGCCTGGTCCCGGCTGGAGCGGCAGGGCCGCGTGCTCGCGTCGGAGCCTCCGGCGCACACGCTGTTGCAGTTCGGGCTGCAGGGACAGTCCGCGCTGGTGGACGTGGCAGTGGCAGAGCGACCTCCGCTCGCCTCCCTCGTACCAGAGGAGGACGTCGCATGAAAGTCCTGGTGAACGCGGGGCCGTGGCTGGCGGTTCCGCCCCCCGGCTACGGCGGGATCGAGAACGTGCTGGCCACACTCGTGCCGGCGCTGCGTGAGCGGGGGGTCAGCGTGGTGCTGGCCTCGGTGGGCGCGAGCACGCTGGAGGTGGACGAGCTGCTCTGCGCGTACGACGACGGTCAGTTCACCGAGCTGCAGAAACCGTACAACCAGGTCATGGGCATCGCCCACGCCCACCTCGCCCGGGTGGTGGACGAACTGCGGCGGCGCGACGACATCGACCTCGTGCACGACCACGTCGAGGTGGTCGGCCCGGCCGTGCTATCGGCGCTCGGCGGCCCGCCCGTCCTCCACACCCTCCACTGGGATCTGCGCAAGCACCCCGCCTTCTATGGAGCGTTCCCGTCGTCGATCGCCGTCAGCGGCGTCTCGGAGTCGCAGCTCGCCCGCGCCCCCGACGCCCTGCGCGCCGCCGCGCTCGGCGCCGTCCATCTGGCCACCCCGCTGGCCGAGCGCGACGTGCGGGTGGAGCGCGAGGACTACCTGGTGGTGATGGGCCGGGTCTGCGGTCTCAAGGGCCAGCACGTGGCGGCCAGGATCTGCCAGAAGCTCGGTCTCCCGCTCGTCCTGGCCGGCCCCGTGAGCGGCCGCGACACCCCCGCCGAGCTGGACGTCGTCGCCCAGAACCCCTACCACCCGCTGCACAACCATCCCGACGTCCGCTACCACCTCGACCAGGTCTCTCCCTATCTCGACGGTGACCTGGTCAGGTGGATCGGCTCGGTGGGCGGCCAGGCCAGGGACCACCTGTACGCCTCGGCCCGCGCGGCGCTCTTCCCCATCCAGTGGGACGAGCCCGGCGGCACGGCCGTCGTCGAGGCCCTGGCGCTCGGGGTGCCGCCCGTGGGCCTGCGGCGGGGCTGCCTGCCGGAGATCATCGACCACGGCCGCACCGGGTTCCTGGCCGACACCGAGGAGGAACTGGCCGAATTGGTGCTGCGGGTGGACGAGCTGGACCCCGAGGAGTGCCGCAGGGAGGCCCGGCGCCGCTTCTCCCCCTCGGTGATGGCCGAGCGGTACCTGGAGCTGTACGAGGAGGTGGCGCGCGGAACGGGCACCCGCCCGCGAGCCTAGGCGAACCCCCGCGGCAGGACGGCGACCGGGCAGACGGAGGCCCGCAGCACCTTCATGGCCAGCTCGCCGAGGAACACCCGATGGGGCTGGGCGTCCTCGCTGGCCGCGCACACCAGCAACTCGCCCGTCAGCCACTCGACGTCCTGCAGCGCGGCGGTCACGTCGTGGCCCTCGGCCACCTCCGACTCCGCCTCGATCCCGGTCGTCTCCCACGCCAGCCGGACGGCCAGCGCGAGATCGTCCCTGAGCTTGCCCTGGTCGTCCGTGCGCAGGTCGAGGGTGATCAGCCGGAGCGGCACGCCCAGCCGTAGCGCGGCCTGCGCCACCTGCTCGACCGCCGCGTCGCACTGCGGCCGGTGCACGTACGCGAGGGTGAGACGGTCGGCTCCGGCGGGCGGCACGTAGCCCGACGGCGCCAGCATGACCGCCTCGGGCGACAGGTGGAGCAGGTGGTCGGAGGTGGAGCCGATGGCGATGCGGCCAGGCGGCCCGCTCGCCGCCGAGCCCACCACGATCAGGTCGGCCCTGATCCGGCCTGCCAGCACCGACAGCCCGCGCCCGGTGCCCCTGCTCTCGAACGTGAGGAACCCGGCCGGGACCGCCCCCAGCGCCTCGGCCGCGTGCGCCAGGTTGGCCTGCGCCTCGACCGCCAGCCCTGGGCTGCCAGGAGGGTAGATCGTGGCGATCGTCAGCTCGCCGCCGGTGACCCGGGTGATCGCGGCCCCGAGGGCGAGAGCGTCTCGCCCGCCCTGGTCGTTCGCATAGCCGACGATCACGTGCGCTCCGATCACGAATGCCCTCTTACCCGCGCTGAACTGGGAATACGCGGCTTTGGTCGGATCGTTGTAAGCAATTGGAGGCGCAAAGAACGTGAAGATCACCCTTGACACCCGTTTCAACGGGTCCCGCGGTCCCGTCACCCTTCGCGAAGCGGTCCAGCAGCTCAAAGATCGTGACCTGGCCTGCACGGTGGCCTCGGACACCGTCGAGCTGAAGGTCGGCATCTTCGCCGACTGCGTCGAACGCGGGTTCACCCCGCTGCGCAGCGAGATCATGGCCGCCTACTACGTCGCCGAGCGCGACGCCACCACCGAGGCGTTCGACCGAGGGCTGATCACCCGCGGCGAACTGGAGATCAAGCAGGCCGCCCTGGTCCGGCGCCTCCTCACCTGAGCCTCCGAACGTTGGCCCCCGCACCTGGGCCCCCGCCCCCAGGTCGGCCGCTACCTCGTCGCGGCGCCGAACGCGTCCGTGGCCGCGATGAGCCGGTCGAGGACGCCCGGCTCGGAGAAGGCGTGCCCGGCGTCGTCCACCACGTGGAACTCGGCCTCGGGCCACGCCTTGTGCAGGTCCCAGGCCGTGGCCATGGGCGTGCACGCGTCGTAGCGGCCCTGCACGATCACCGCCGGGATGTGCCGGATCTTGCCGACGTCCCTGATGAGCTGGTCGGCGGGGTCGAACCAGCCGCCGTGGGTGAAGTAGTGGTTCTCGATCCTGGCGAACGCGAGGGCCTTGTCGTCCTCGCCGAACTCCGCGACCCGCGCCGGGTCCGGCAGCAGCGTGACCGTGCCGCCCTCCCACTGTGCCCACGCCTTGGCCGCCGCCAGCCTGGCCTCGGCGTCCTGACCCTCCAGCCGCCTCCTGAACGCGGCGATCAGGTCGCCCCGCTCGTCCTGCGGGATCGGGGCGACGTAACGCTCCCACAGGTCGGGGAACAGGTGGCTCGCGCCCTCCTGGTAGAACCAGTGCAGCTCCTGGGGGCGCAGGGTGAAGATGCCGCGCAGCACCAGCTCGGTCGTCCTGCCGGGGTGCGTCTGCGCGTACGCGAGGGCCAGCGCGCTGCCCCACGACCCCCCGAACACCTGCCAGCGCTCGATGCCGAGGTGCTCGCGCAGCCGTTCCATGTCGGCCACCAGGTCCCAGGTGGTGTTCGCGCTCAGGTCGGTGGCCGGGTCGGCGGCGTGCGGGCGGCTCCGTCCGCAGTTGCGCTGGTCGAACAGGACGATGCGGTAGACCTCGGGGTTCCACTGGCGGCGGTGCTTGGCGTCGCACCCGCCTCCCGGACCGCCGTGGAGCATGACGGCGGGCTTGCCGTCGGGGTTGCCGCAGACCTCGTAGTGGATCTGGTTGCCGTCGCCCACATCGAGCAGGCCCGAGTCGTACGGTTCGATGGGTGGGTACAGGTCTCTCATACGCCCTGATCCTTCCGCATCACGGCGCCCGAGTCGCGATACCCGGCTCCCGACCGAAGTGCTTCGGCTAGGACCACGAGTACCGGTTCAGGAATGAGCGGTCGCCCGTCGCGTAGTCGTGGAACGCCTGGCGTACCTCCGCGAGGTCCGCCACCATGGCCCGGATGAGCGCGCCCTCCTTGTACTCCAGCTCGAACCCCGGTGACACCTGCAGGAAGTGGCGGCCGAAGTTCACCAGCGCGACGAACGGGTTCTGCGGTGACATCGTGCCCAGCACGTCGTGGACGAGGCCGAGGTCGGGGTCGCTGACGACCATGCCGTCGCCGGTGTGGAGCTGCATGCCCTCGTAGACCCCCAGGGGCGCCACGTTGTGCACCAGGTCGCGCTGGGGGTCGTAGCAGACCAGGCCGTGGGCGCGGGCGATCGTGAACACCTGCGCGGACAGCTCGTCCATCGTGTCCAGGTCCATCGTCACCAGCACGTGGCCCGGGTAGAGCGTGATCTCCCCGGGTAGTTCTTTGGCGACGTCGGGTGCGGGCCCGCCGCCGGGCTCGGTCCGCTTGACCGCCAGGTACGTGGCCCGCGCCTGGTCACGGCTGATCGGCACCGGCTCGTCCCAGACCATCAACTCAACGCTCATCGGTCCATCTTGACCCACCCGAACCGGCTCCGCCGCACGGCCCGCACAGCGGCGCGCCTCGGCCGGAATGTCGGACCGGCTTTCCGGGCACCTTCTGGTCGTGGCCGACCTGTCCCGGTCGAGCAGGCTGACATCGGGTTGCCGGGTGGAGCGGGGGAGCAGACCATGGGAGAGACCGCAAGGGAGCCTCGATGATCGAGATCTGGCCGGGAGACCCTTATCCGCTCGGGGCCACCTACGACGGCGCCGGCACGAACTTCTCGCTCTACACCGAGGTGGCCGACAAGGTCGAGCTGTGCCTGTTCGACGAGGACAACGTCGAGGACCGGGTGCCGCTCGCCGAGGTCGACGGGTTCATCTGGCACGGCTACCTGCCGGGCATCGGGCCGGGCCAGCGCTACGGCTACCGCGTCCACGGGCCCAGCGACCCGGCCCAGGGGCTGCGCTGCAACCCGAGCAAGCTGCTGCTCGACCCGTACGCGATGGCCATCGAGGGCGGCGTGAACTGGAACGAGGCCGTCTACGGCTACCGGTTCGGCCAGCCCGACCTCAGGAACGACCTCGACTCGGCCCCCTACGTGCCGCGGTCGATCGTGATCAACCCGTTCTTCGGGTGGGGGCACGACCGGCCGCCCGCCACGCCGTACCACGACACCGTGATCTACGAGGCGCACGTGCGCGGGCTGACGGTCAGCCATCCCAAGATCCCCCGGCACCTGCGCGGCACGTACGCGGCGCTCGGGCATCCCGAGATCCTCGACCACCTCACCAAGCTGGGCGTGACGGCGCTGGAGCTGATGCCGGTGCACCAGTTCGTCACCGATCACATCCTGGAGCAGCGCGGCCTGTCCAACTACTGGGGCTACGACTCGATCGGGTTCTTCGCGCCGCACAACCGCTACTCCAGCCAGGGGCAGCGGGGCGGGCAGGTGCTGGAGTTCAAGGCGATGGTGCGCTCGCTGCACGAGGCGGGCATCGAGGTCATCCTCGACGTCGTCTACAACCACACCGCCGAGGGCAACCACCTGGGGCCGACGCTGGGGTTCAGGGGGATCGACAACCTCAACTACTACCGGCTGGTCGAGAACGACAAGCGTTACTACATGGACACCACGGGCACGGGCAACAGCCTGCTCATGCGCTCCCCGCACGTCCTGCAGATGATCATGGACTCGCTCCGCTACTGGGTCATCGAGATGCACGTCGACGGGTTCAGGTTCGACCTGGCCTCGACGCTGGCCCGGGAGCTGCACGAGGTCGACCGGCTGAGCGCGTTCTTCGACCTGGTGCAGCAGGACCCGGTGCTGTCGCAGATCAAGCTGATCGCCGAGCCGTGGGACGTGGGCCCCGGCGGCTACCAGGTCGGCAACTTCCCCTCGCGTTGGACGGAGTGGAACGGCCGCTACCGCGACACGATCCGCGACCTGTGGCGGGGGCAGGCGGCCACGCTGCCCGAGTTCGGCTCCCGGTTCACCGGGTCGAGCGACCTGTACAAGGACGACAGCCGCCGCCCTGCCGCCTCGATCAACTTCGTGACCTGCCACGACGGGTTCACGCTGAGAGACCTGGTGTCGTACGACCACAAGCACAACGAGGCCAACAAGGAGGGCAACCGCGACGGCACCGACGACAACCGGTCCTGGAACTGCGGTGAGGAGGGCCCGGCGGGCATCGCCATCGAGTCGCTGCGCGAGCAGCAGAAGCGCAACTTCCTCACCACCCTGTTCCTGTCGCAGGGCGTGCCGATGCTCTCCCACGGCGACGAGCTGGGCCGCACCCAGCGGGGCAACAACAACGGCTACTGCCAGGACAACGAGCTGACCTGGGTCGACTGGTCGGACGTGCGGGAGAACTGGCTGCTGCTCGAGTTCACCCAGAGCCTGGCCGAGCTGCGCAAGAAGCATGCCGTCTTCCGGCGCAGGCGCTTCTTCTACGGCAAGCCGGTACGCGGGCTGAGCGACATCGCCTGGCTCACCCCGACGGGCGAGGAGATGACCGACGGCGACTGGACCGTCGGGTACGCCAAGTCTCTGGCCGTCTTCCTCAACGGCGACGCCATCACCGAGCCCGACCGGCGCGGCCGGCCGATCAGGGACGACTCGTTCCTGCTGCTGTTCAACGCCCACTACGACCCCATCACCTTCACGATCCCCGAGGACTACGGCGAGATGTGGCACACGGAGATCGACACGGCCCTGCCGATCAGGCTCGACGCGCGGATGGTCAAGGCGGGCGACGCCATCGCCGTGCCGGGACGCAGCGTACGGGTGCTGCGCCGTGTCTAGGCCCACCTCCACCTACCGCGTGCAGCTCACCCCCGACTTCGGCTTCGCGCAGGTCGCCGAGATCGCCGGTTACCTGCGCGACCTCGGCGTGAGCCACGTGTACCTGTCGCCGATCCTGCAGTCCACGTCCGGGTCGCGGCACGGCTACGACGTCACCGACCACTCCAGGATCAGGGAAGAGTTCGGCGGCGCCACGGGCTTCAGGGAGATGGCGCAGCAGCTCGTCGGGCACGACCTGGGCATCGTGCTCGACATCGTGCCCAACCACATGAACACGGTGAACGCCCAGTTCTGGTCGGTGCTCAGGGGCGGTCCCGGCTCGCCGTACGCGCACTGGTTCGACATCGACTGGGTGGACGGCGAGGTCGCGCTGCCCGTACTGGGTGACGACACGCGACCGGTCGTGGACGGCGACGTCCTGCGCTACCACGACCACGCCTTCCCGCACCCCGGCCACTACCGCCTGGTCGGCTGGCGCGAAGGGCCGGGCTACCGGCGCTTCTTCGACGTGTCGTCGCTGATCGGGCTGCGGGTCGAGGACCCGTCAGTGCTGTTCGCCACGCACGAGGTGATCTTCTGGCTGCTCGACGAGGGCCTGGTGGACGGGCTGCGCGTCGACCACCCCGACGGCCTGGCCGACCCGCGCGGCTACCTGGATCGGCTGCGCGAGCACGCGGGCGACGCCTGGACGGTCGTGGAGAAGATCCTCATCGGGCCCGAGCGGCTGCCGGCCGACTGGCCGTGCGACGGCACCACCGGCTACGACGTGCTCAACCGGGTCAACGGCCTGTTCGTCGACCCGGCAGGCAGGACGCCGCTGGTGCAGCTCTTCACGGAGCTGACCGGGCAGCCGTCCGCCTACCGGCCGGTCATGGCCCAGTCGAAGCGGGAGGTGCTCGACCTGTTCTTCGGGGCCGAGGTGGACCGGCTGGCCAGGGCCACCGCCTGCGACCCGGCCGCCGTGCGCGAGCTGCTCGCCGCGATGCCGGTCTACCGGGCGTACGTGGTGCCGGGGCAGCCGCCGCCGCCCGAGTCGGTGGAGATCGTCGAGATGGCCGCCGAGTCCTGCTCGCCCGCCGTGCGGCCGCTGGTCCGCGAGGTCCTGTACGGCTCGGCCGAGTCGATCGTGCGCTTCCAGCAGACGTGCGGCCCGGTCATGGCCAAGGGTGTGGAGGACACGGCGCTCTACCGGTGGTTCCCGCTGGCGTGCCTGAACGAGGTGGGCGGGGAGCCGGACAGGTTCGGGGTGCCGGTGGAGGAGTTCCACGACTTCTGCGCGGAAATGTCCCCGTACACGATGACCACGCTGTCCACGCACGACACCAAGCGGTCGGAGGACGTGCGGGCCCGGCTGTCGGTGTTGTCGGAGCTGCCGGGGGAGTGGGCGGCGGCGGTGGCCGAATGGTCGGCGCAGGTGAGCTTCGACCCCCACCTCGACTACCTGGCCTGGCAGAACCTCATGGCGGCCTGGCCGATCTCGGCCGAGCGGTTCGCCGACCACCTGCTCAAGGCCGCGCGGGAGGCCAAGACCGCGACCTCCTGGGTGAATCCCGACCCGTCCTATGAGCGGCGGCTGCGGGCCTTCGCCGAGGCGGCCGTACGCCTGCCGGTCGGGGGGTTCACCGAGCGCATCGACCCGTACGCGATGTCCAACTCGCTGGGGGCCAAGCTGGTGCAGCTCATGATGCCGGGAGTGCCGGACGTCTACCAGGGCAACGAGACGACCGACTTCTCGCTGGTCGATCCGGACAACCGGCGGCCCGTGGCCTATCCGCGCAAGCCCGAGACCGCCTGGGACTCCGCCAAGCTCCTGGTCACCACCCAGGCGCTGCGGCTGCGCAGGAGGCTGGGCGGCGCGGCCCCCTACCTGCCGCTGCGGGCCGAGGGGGCGCGGGCCGAGCACGTGATCGCCTTCGCCCGGGGGGAACGACCGTGCGCCGTCGCCGTCGCCACCCGGCTCCCCGTGGGCCTGGCCGTCTCCGGCTGGGGCGCCACGACCTTGACGTTGCCCTCGGGCACCTGGCGGGACCTGCTCACCGGCGGCCTGCACACCGGACGGATCCCGCTCGCCCATCTGCTCGGTCAGTATCCGGTCTCACTCCTGGAGAGACATGATCTTTGAGGTCTGGGCACCGAAGGCCACGGCGGTCGACGTGCACGTCCTGGGCGCGCGGCGGGCGATGTCCCCCGGGGAGGACGGCTGGTGGTCGGCCGACGTGGCGGGGGCCGGGCACGGGACCCGGTACGCGTTCGTGGTGGACGGCGACGGGCCCTACCCGGACCCGCGCTCCCGGCGGCAGCCGGAGGGCGTCTTCGGGCCGAGCGCGGTCTACGACCATGACCGTTTCACCTGGTCCGACCACGACTGGAAGGGCCGCGACCTGCGCGGGGCGGTGATCTACGAGCTGCACGTCGGGACGTTCACGCCCGAGGGGACGTTCGCGGCGGCCGTCGAGAAGCTGCCGCACCTGGTGGAGCTCTGCGTGGACCTCGTGGAGGTCATGCCGGTGGCGCCGGTGCCGGGCGGGCGCAACTGGGGGTACGACGGGGTCGATCTCTATGCCGTGAACGAGACGTACGGGGGGCCCGACGGGCTCAAGTCGTTCGTGGACGCCTGCCATCGGGCCGGGATCGGGGTCGTTCTGGACGTGGTCTACAACCATCTCGGGCCGTCGGGGAACTTCCTGCACCCGTTCGGGCCGTACTTTTCCGGATTTGACGGCAGCTATTGGGGCGAAGCGGTCAATCTGGATGGGCCGGGGTCCGACGAGGTGCGGCGCTACCTCATCGGCAACGCGCTGCAGTGGCTGCGCGACTACCACATCGACGGGTTGCGCCTGGACGCCGTGCACGCGCTGCACGACAGGCGCGCCCAGCACCTGCTGGCCGAGCTGTCGGAGGAGGTCGACGCGCTGGCCTGCTCCGTCGGCCGCCCGCTGTCCCTGATCGCCGAGTCCGACCTCAACGACCCGCGCATGGTCCGCTCACTCGACGCCGGAGGGCTGGGCATGACGGCGCAGTGGGACGACGACGTCCACCACGCCCTGCACTGCGCGGTCAGCGGCGAGTCCCACGGCTACTACCGGGACTTCGCCCAGCTCTCCGCCCTGGCCAAGGTGCTGACGCGCGGGGTCCTGCACGACGGCGGCCACTCCAGCTTCCGCTCCCGCGCGCACGGCCGTCCCTTCGACGGGGTGCCCGGCCATCGCCTGGTCGCCTGCCTGCAGAACCACGACCAGATCGGCAACCGGCCCGTCGGCGACCGGCTCCCGATCCCGGCGCTCAAGCTGGGCGCCGGGCTGCTGCTGACCTCGCCGTTCACCCCGATGCTGTTCATGGGGGAGGAGTGGGGGGCGCGCTCGCCGTTCCAGTTCTTCTCCGACCACGTGGAGCCGGAGCTGCGCGACAGCGAGGGTGCGCGGAGGGAGCGGGAGTTCGACGGGTTCGGGTACGTGTGGCAGGCTCCAGACCCCTCGGACGAGGAGACGTTCCTGCGCTCCAAGCTGGACTGGGGCGAGGTGAAGGAGGAGGCGCACTGGTCGCTGCTGTGCTGGTACCGCGACCTGATCGCGCTGCGCAAGGCACTGCCCGAGCTGTCGGACCCGCGCCTGGACCGGGTGCGGGTGGAGGTGGACCCGCTGGGGAAGTGGCTGCTGATGTGGCGGGGGGAGCTGGCGGTGACGGTGAACTTCGCCCAGGAGTCGGTGACGCTGCCGTTGTCACCGGGGACGGTGCTGCTGGCCTCGGACGAGCCGGTGGCGGCGGGCGAGGAGGGGCTGCGGCTACCGGCCCAGTCGATGGCCATCATCCGCCCCGCCTGACCGGCTCGCTGGTTGTGGATATCGCCCCGTCCTCCACAGAACGCCGTTCCACTCCCCGTGGGCCGCCCACCGTCGACAATCCTGAGTGCCTCCCGGGCCCCGGCCCGACCCCTTACTCACGGAGGCCGCAGACCATGCAGATCGACCTTCCCCTGCCCGGCGCCATGACGTCCCTCTTCGTCGTCGCGATGGAGCACTTGCCCTTCGACGTCCGCTCCTTCGTCCCATGGCGCATCGGCGGGCCGTACAAGAGGGCCGCGATCACGGCGGTGGCCAACGGCACGCTGACGGTGACCCACCACGCGAGCCCGTGGAGACCCGTCGAGGCCGGCCTCGCCGACGACGAAAGACGCCGCCTGCGCCGCACCGGGCATCATCTGGTGGTCTCCGCCACCGCGCCGCCGCACAAGCTCCCCACCGCCGCGCAGGTGGCCCGTGCCGCCGCCCGCGCCCTGGCCCGCGAATGCGACGGCCTCCTCATCGACCCGCTGACCGGCTCGACCATCGTCACGTGCGGCAGATGCGTGGGCGAGCCCACGATCTTCCGGCTCGACGACGACTGGCTGGCCTGGGACGTCCAGGTCCACGACGCCGCGACCTGCCCGCCCTGGGACCCGCGCGACACGGGGGCGTGCGACTGCCTGCGCGTCACGTCCAGGGGTCTGCGCCGCTTCGCGCTCCCCGAGATCACCCTCGACGGCGCCGCCTGCGCCCACAACCTGTGCGCGACGAACCTTCTCCGTACGGTGGCGGGCCGCCTCGTCACCGACCACCTGTCCTACCTCGCCGGTCATCCGGAGGCCACGGTCCGCAGGATCGATGACGTCGTCCACATACAGACCGCCGACCAGCCCGACGGCGGCCACCCCTTCGGCGTCCGGCTCACTCCTTACGACGCCGACGTGGGCGAGCTGGGCCGCACCGGCAGCATCCGCCGCCTGAAGATCGGTCCCGTCCCCGGCACCGGCCAGCTCACCTGCCTCAAGGTCGGCCCACCGTCCGGCTTCACCGGCTCACTCAACGACTGGCTCTGCGCCACCCAGGCATCCCAGCCCGCCACCCTGACCCCGATCGACCGCCGCCCACCCGACCCGGCCCACGCCATGGCCGCCTGATCACGCTGCGGTCCACGCCGTGGGCTCCGGGCCGGGCGGTCGTTGCCGGTTCAGCCTGAGGGCACCAGGTCGCGGCGGCGCAGGCCCGCCAGCCCCGCCGCGGCCAGGGCGGCGGCGAGCGCCGTGAGCCCCAGCAGCGGCGGCACCGGTGACGAGGCGTCGCCCAGCAGCAGGGCGGGCACGTGCACGAACGGCGACAGGTTGAGCACGACCCCGGTGGCCAGCTTGAACTCCGCGAGCAGGTCCACGACGAGAAACAGGCCGAGCACGGTCCAGCTCACGGCCACCGCCGACCGGGGCAGCACGCCGAAGAGGAGCGTCGCGATCCCGACCACGATCCAGACCGCGGGCAGGTAGGCCAGCGTGGCCACGGTGACCCGGGCCACGTCGCCGTCGTAGGCGAGCCCCGCCATGGCGCCCAGCACGGCCAGCAGCAGCACCGGGCCGGCCATGGCGTACACCAGATGGCTCAGCGCCCAGCGCATCCGGCCGACGGGGGTCGACAGCAGCAGCTCGGCCCGGCCCGCCGCCTCCTCGGTACGCGCGCGCAGCGCCGAAACCAGCGCCGCCCCCGTGACGAGCTGGCTGAGCACGTACATCACGAACGTGAAGAACACGTCCGAGATGTGGGCGTCGGCGCCGCCGACGGTCGCGGCCAGCTCCCGGAACTGGGGCGTGTCCAACTGGGCGTCCAACCCGCGCGCCGCCACGCCGAGCAGGGCGCCCAGCAGGCCGAAACCGATCGCGAAGCCCGCGAGCGTGCCCCGGTGGAGCTGCCCGGCCAGGCCGAACGCGCCCGACAACGTCCCGGTGGCGGGCCCTGGGCGGGTGGACACCAGGCCCCCGGCCAGGTCGCGCCGCGTGGACAGCGCGAACGCGGCCGCCGCCAGGGCGGCGACGAACACCACGATCAGCCCCAGCACCCACCACTGGTCACCGGCGTAGGGCTTGGTCAGCCGGACCCACCCGAACGGCGACACCCAGGCCAGCCAGCCGATGCCGCCCGCGTCGGCCAGCGAGCGCAGTGCGAAGAACAGGCCGCCGACGGCGATCGCGATGCCGCGCGCCGTACCGGACGAGGAGGTGAGCTGGGCGGTGACGGCGGCCACGGCCGCGAACACCCAGCCGCCCCCGGCCGTGGACAGCCCGAACAACACCGACGAACCCGTGGGCAGCCCGGTCGCGACCAGGGCGGGCACCGACAGCACGCCCAGCAGCAGGTTGGCGGCCAGCACGACCGCGAGCGCGGCGGCCAGCGGGGCGTGGCGGCCGACGACCCCCGACGTCAGCAGCTCGCGCCGGCCGGTCTCCTCCTCGACCCGGGTGTGCCTGATCACCAGCAGGATGCTGACCAGCCCGCCGATCATCGCGAGTGACGAGCCGAGCGTCCAGGCGGTCAGGCCGCCGACACTCGCGTCGTAGATGTGGCCGCGCATGGCCAACTGCGCCGGGTTGCCCGCGGAGGCCGCCGCGAAGGCGTCGCGGGCGGCCTGGTCGGCGTACAGGTCGGCGGTGGCGGAGGCGATGCTCGTCGGCAGCACCGCGCTGATCACGATCCACACCGGCAGCAGCACGCGGTCTCTGCGCAGAACGAGCCGGATCAGCGCCCAGGTGCCGGTCATCCGGCCGCCCCCTCGTAGTGGCGCAGGAACAGCTCCTCCAGCGTCGGCGGCTGCGTGGTCAAGGTGCGTACGCCGGCCCTGGCCAGCTCGGCGAGCACCGCGGTGAGCGCGGCACCGTCCACCTGGCAGCGCAGCCGGGCGCCGTCGACGGTCAGGTCGTGCACGCCCGGCAGCGTGGCCAAGCCGGGCGCGGGCCCGATCAGCTCGGCCGTCACCGAGGTACGGGTGAGGTGGCGCAGGTCGGCCAGGCTGCCCGACTCGACGGTACGACCGGCGCGGATGATGCTGACGCGGTCGCACAGCGTCTCGACCTCCGACAGGATGTGGCTGGACAGCAGCACGGTGCGGCCGGCGCGCTTCTCCCGCAGGACACAGTCGTTGAAGACCGCCTCCATCAGCGGGTCGAGGCCCGAGGTCGGCTCGTCCAGCACCAGCAGCTCCGCGTCGGAGGCGAAGGCGGCCACCAACGCCACCTTCTGCCGGTTGCCCTTGGAGTAGGTGCGGCACTTTTTGCGCGGGTCGAGCTCGAAGCGTTCGAGCAGCTCGGCGCGTCGCTCGGGGTCGAGGCCGCCGTGCACCCTGCCCAGCAGGTCGATGACCTCGCCGCCGGTCAGCGACGGCCACAGGGTGACGTCGCCGGGCACGTAGGCGAGCCTGCGGTGCAGCTCGGTGGCGTCGTGCCACGGGTCGCCGCCCAGTAATGTCATCCGGCCGCCGTCGGCGCGCATCTGGCCCAGCAGGATACGGATGGTGGTGGTCTTGCCCGCACCGTTCGGGCCGAGGAAACCGTGCACCTCGCCCGTCTCGACGGTGAGATCGAGCCCGTCCAGGGCCCTGGCCCGGCCGAAGGTCTTGACCAGGCCCTCGGCACGCACAGCGGCGTTCATCGTTGTCCCTCGTACTTCTCCAGGCCCGTCCGCGCCTGTTCGAACAGCTCGCGGCCGAGGAATTCCGGTCTGATCAGGTCGAGCTGGGCCTTTCCGACGCGCAGCACGCCCTCCGAGGTGTAGACGTCCGTGTCCAGCGCGCGGGAGACGTGCTCGTGCAGCACCGTGATGCCCAGCTTCATCGCCGTCAGGACGGTCGCGCGGGCGCGGTGGTCGGCCTCGGTGCGGTCGTCGCGGGCGAGATGCTGCTCCGTCACGCGGACGAGCTCGTCGAACAGCTCCGCGGCGGCGGGGGAGCCGTCGACGAGCGCGCGGCCGAGATATTTCATCAGGGGCGGTGCGGTGCGGTGCACGTTGTCGACGAACTCGGGCTTGTCCAGGTTGCGGCCGGTGATGCCGGCGTCGACCTGTTCGCGCATGTAGCTGAGGACGTACTCGTCGCACGCGTGTCTCAGCGCCTCCTTGGTGCCGAAGTGGTGCTGCACCAGGCCGGGGGAGACTTTGGCGGCCTCGGCGATCCCGCGGATCGTGGTGGCCTTGACGCCCTGCTCCGCGAACAACGCCATCGCGGCGTCGCGGATGCGGGCTCGCGTCGTCAGGTCCTCTTCAGAGATTGGTCGCACGTCCAGGATTCTATACAGATGTATTGGATGCTGTGCAAGTGTTCAACGCCTCACGTGGCCAGGCTCACAGCGAGTGAGGCTTGTGTGACTGTTTTGGTCTACTTTGATGGGAAAAGTGGATGGTTGTCCTGAACCAAATGAGGCGGTAGACGCGTCCAAGTGACGTGATCCCGTTCGAGATGATCGACGAAGACCTGCGCACGGCACGTCGGCGGGCGCATCGCTGGGAGGAACTGGAGGGACGCCGTACGGTGGTGTCCGCCCTGATGCGGGAGGCCCAACGGGAGCTGGACGCGGCCGGGGTGTGGGACCAGGAGGGCGTGGCCATGCGGGCGGCCAGGGTGGGCGCCTACCGGATGGTGCTGGCGACGGTGCGGCGCGAGCTGGCCGAGGTGGGCCCGGCCAGGGAGCTCTACGAGGAGTTGCTGCTGCGCGAGGAGCGCCGGTTGACCGGTTCGGCCGATCCGCGCGGCGCCGAACTGCTGGGCATCGGCCGGCTCCTGGCCGAGCTGGACGTGGAACTGCCCGCCGGGGAACGTGCCAGAGCGGCCGGGCTCGCGCTCCTGGACGGAGCCGGTGGCCGGGAGGAGACGCTGGCCGAGTTCGCGCGACGGGCAGAAGCCGTGGGCATGAGCGTTCCCGCCCAGGCCGGGAGTGGTGGTGACGTCGAAGTCGAACAGGTGGTGAAGCAGTTGGGGGAGCGCTGCCGCGAGCTGAAACGACTGCGCGACAGGTTGCACGCCCGCCGCGAGGCCCTCCTCCTCGGCTGAGAACTCACGCCCCGCCCCTCGCAAGCGGATGAGGGCCGGGGCCGATCGTGGGCGGGGTCAGCGGCTGAGGATTCGGCGTAGGACGCGTTCCAGGGTGGCCGCCGGATTCGCGTCCGCCTCCGGGGAACGCCAGGCCACGTAGCCGTCCGGCCGTACCAGTACGGCGCCGCCCCCGCTGACGCCGTACCGCTCCAGGAACCGCCCGTCCACGTCCAGCAGCTCGTCGTCCACCGGCAGCCGCGTCAGCTCCACCCCGAGCCGCTCCTTGACCTGCCGCCCCGCGTCCATCCACGCCTGCCCGCCCTGCTTGGCCGCCATCAGCACGAACCCCGAGCCGAACAGGTCGATCGTGGACATGAGCTGCCCGTCCCAGTCGAGCACCACGTGCGGGGCCCGGCTGCCGGGCCGCCCGTTCGGCACGCGCGGGTCCTCCAGGATCGAGCCGTCGTCCCCGGGCTCGTCGATGATCGCCGTGGAGTGGTAGCGGTGTCCGAGAAGGGCGCCGATCGGGTCCTCCAGGGGTTCTGGATAACCGGCCCGGGCCGCGGGAGGCATGCGCGCGCCGAGGTCGGCGAGTTGCGCGTCGGCGGTCAGCTTGCCGATCGGGCGGCGTTCGGCGTCGTAGGTGTCCAGGAATCCGGGCCCGGCCTGCCCCGTGAGCACCAGCCACAGCCGCCAGGCCAGGTCGCACCCGTCCTGAAGGGCCGTGCTGCCGCCCTGCCCGCCGGTCGGCGGCATGGTGTGGGCCGCGTCGCCGGCGAAGAACACCCGCCCCGCCCGGTAGGTGTCGGCCACCAGGTGGGCGATGCCGATCATGGCCCGGTCGAGCACCCGTACGTCGAGGTCGGGCCGGCCGGTCGCCAGACGGATCAGCTCGACGCAGCGCTCCTCGGTGAAGTCGGCCGCGCTCTCGCCCTCGGCGAGGTTGACGCCGAGCACGTGGGCCCCGACCCCGGTGCCGGTCACGATCACGCCGGTGAAGACGTCGTTGCGCAGGTACCAGAGCGTCACCTCCCGCTCCCGTACCAGCTCGGACAGGTCGGCGTCGAACATGATCGAGCACATCTGGCCCAGCGGCCCGCGGCCCGAGGTGGGCACGTTCAGCGACTCGCGCAGCGGGCTGCGGTGCCCGTCGGCGGCCACCACGTAGTCGGCCCGTACGATGCGATCGCCGTCCTTGTCCCGGATCACCGCGGTCACTCCGGCGGAGTCCTCTTCCAGGGAGACCAGCTCGGTGGAGAAGCGCAGGTCGGCGCCCAGCTCCTCGGCCTTGACCCGCAGGACGCGCTCGATCTCGGCCTGCGGTGCCCCGACCATGGCCGCGGGCGTGAGGTCGGCCAGGAAGGCGAACTCCTCCTGCTCGTCGCTGATGATCATGTGGGGGTCCGGGTCGGTCAGGCTCCCGGCGACCGCGATGCGCATGTTCTCGCCGATCCCGGCCCAGATGCCGGCCAGCTCCTCCTCGATCCCCGGTACGACCCGCAGCAGCTCCACCGCGCGCGGCCCGACGCCGAACGCCTTGGGCTGGATGGAGGTGCCCGGATGGCGTTCGACCACCATGACGGGCACGTCACGCCAGGCCAGCAGCGTCGCGGCGCTCAGGCCCGCGTATCCGCCGCCGACCACCAGGACCGGCACTCGCTCTTGTTTCATTGATATCCACCTCCGAGAACGCGTACTATCGCGTCTGTGTCGAGCGACACGATATGTCGCGTCCGCGGAACGAGTCAAGATATATCTCGAATAAGGGGATTTGGGGACCGTTCCACATGAAGAAGCCCCCGGCGAGCGGGGGCCGAAAGGGCTGAGGAGAGGTGACGTTCCAGCGATTCGACAGGGGCTCAGGGGAGGTGGCGTTCCAGCGATTCGATCTTGGAGGTCATGGCGTCCGTGACGCCCTGCCGCAGGTCGGCCTTGAGCACCAGGCCCACCCGGGGAGCGACCTCGGCCACGGCGTCGACGGCCCGCTTGACCACGTCCATGACCTCGTCCCACTCACCCTCGATGGTGGTGAACATCGCGTCGGTGTGGTTGGGCAGCCCGCTGTCACGGACGACCTTGACGGCGCGGGCGACGGGCTCGGCGACCCCTTCGCCGACGCCCAGCGGGGTGATGGAGAATGCGACGATCATCGAGTGCCCTCTCAGCGGGTGCCGGACGATCTCGATCTTAACCAGCGAAAAGCCACGACGTCTGGGAACGCCGTGGCTGCCGCCGTACGTCACACGTGGTCGTGCTCTTCTTCGACCTCTTCCTCGCCAGGCTCCTCGGACGGCTCCACGCCCAGCACGGCCTCGCGGGGCTCGATCTCGCTGATGTGATCGACGAGCTGCAGCACGTGGTCGGGCTCGATCAGCCACTGCAGCGCGGAGGCGCCGCTGTCGTCGGAGGCGACCAGTTCGGCCTGCTCGGTGCGCTCCTCATCGGTGAGATCAGCGTCGGGGTGCCTGATCTCGGCGAGCGCCGCGGCCTGCAGCGCGTCCATGTCGAGCACCTCGACGGTCAGTTCGACCGTGAGGCGCAGGAACTTCGGTTCATCACTCATGGCGAAGATGCTAGGGCAGCTTCCACTCGACGGGTGTGGCGCCTTGCTGGGTGAGCAGCTCATTGGCCCGGCTGAACGGCCGCGAGCCGAAGAATCCGCTGCGTGCCGACAGGGGGGAGGGGTGAGCGGACTCGATACGCGGCACCTGGCCGAGCATCGGGGCGAGGTTGCGGGCGTCGCGGCCCCACAGGATGGCGACCATCGGCTTGTCGCGCGCCACGAGCGCGTGGATGGCCTGCTCGGTGACCTGCTCCCAGCCCTTGCCGCGGTGCGAGGCGGGCTTGCCGGGCATCACGGTGAGCACCCTGTTGAGCAGCAGGACGCCCTGCTCGGCCCACGGTGTCAGGTCGCCGTTGGCGGGCCGGGGCAGGCCGAGGTCGGTCTCCATCTCCTTGTAGATGTTGACCAGGCTGCCCGGCAGCGGCCGCACGTCGGGGGCCACCGAGAACGACAGCCCGACGGGGTGGCCGGGGGTGGGGTAGGGGTCCTGGCCCACGATCAGCACCTTGACCTCGTCGAAGGGCTGGCTGAAAGCACGCAGCACGTGCGCGCCGGAGGGCAGGTACTGCCTGCCCTCGGCGATTTCCTTGCGCAGGAAATCGCCCATCTGGGCGATCTGCTCGGAGACGGGCTCGAGCGCACGGGCCCATCCCGCTTCGACGACTTCGTTCAGTGGAAGACCGGCCATGGCCGTTGAGCTTAGCCAGGTCTGGTACGGCTTGCGGCCGAAACCTCGGCGCAGGCCGTACCAGAATGATCACGACACCGGTTCTCGCCGGCTTGCCGCCTGCCCTTGCGGGCGGGCGGTCACTTCACGGAACCGGCCATCATGCCCTGGACGAAGTACCGCTGGAACGCGAAGAACATGATCAGTGGCACGATCAGCGACATGAATGCACCCGACGAGAGGATGTCGACGTTCGACCCGAACTGCCGCATCTGAGACTGCAGATACTTGGTCATCGGCTGGTTGCCGGAGTCGGCGAAGACCAGCGCGATGAGCATGTCGTTCCACACCCACAGGAACTGGAAGATGCCCAGCGAGGCGATGGCGGGCTTGCCCAGCGGGAAGACCACCGTCGCGAAGATCTTCCACTCCGACGCGCCGTCCATGCGCGCCGCCTCCAGGAGCGAGGAGGGGATGCCGACGAAGAAGTTCCGCAGCAGGAAGATCGCGAACGGCAGGCCGAAGGCCACGTGGAACAGCACCACTCCGGGGATGCTGCCGAAGATCCCGCTGCCGCCGTAGAGCACGGCGATGGGGATCAGCGCGATCTGGATGGGCACGATCAGCAGGCCGACCACGATCAGGAAGCCCAGGTCCCGGCCGGGGAAGTCCATCCACGCGAACGCGTACGCCGCCATGGCCGCGATGCCGATCACCAGGACGGTCGTCGGCACTGTGATCAGGATGGTGTTCCAGAACGACCCGGTGAACCCGCTGCCGAGCAGGTTCTGGTAGTTCCTGATGGTCAGCTCGGCCGGCTTGGTGAAGACCGTCCACCAGCCCTCGGCGTTGTTGACCTGCGTCGTCCGCATCGACACGACCAGCAGGCCCAGCGTCGGCACCAGCCAGAACAGGCCCAGCACCACCATGATCACCTGGACGGCGCCGCCGCCCACGCGATCGACGATCTTGCTGATCACGCCCCTGCGCGGCGCGCCCGACTCTACCCCGGACGTCTTGGGCCGCGCGGCGGCTGTCGTGGTCGTCATGACTCTCCCCTCCTGAACCGCCTGATGTTCATGACCATGAAGGGGAGCACCAGAATCAGCAGGAAGATGGCGAGCGCGCTGCCCAGCCCCTGGTTGTTCCCGCCGCCGAACGACACGCGCCACATCTCCAGCGCGACCACGTTGGACTGTGGCTGGACCGAGGGGGGCGCGATGATGAACACCAGGTCGAACACCTTCAGGGTATTGATGATCATCGTGACGAACACGACGAGCAGCACCGGCGACAGCAGCGGCACCGTGATCTTGCGGAACACCTGCCACTCCGTGGCGCCGTCGATGCGGGCCGCCTCCAGCGCGTCCCGGGGGATCGCCGCCAGACCGGCCGCGAGCAGCACCATCGCGAACCCGGCCCACACCCAGACGAACGCGCCGATGATCGCGGGCGTGATCAGTGTCGGGCCGAGCCAGGTCAGGCCGGCGTAGGCCGCCTCGAAGTTCGACTGCGGCAGCCGTACGACGTACGAGCCGGCCGGCAGTCCCTCGAAGCGGAACGATCCGTCCGCTGCCGTCGTCGCGGTCGCCGCGACCTCGCCGTTCTGGACCGCCTCGACGGTCATGCCCGGCAGGCCCTTCTCGGTGGCGTCCACCTCGTTGTTGGCGCCGCCGCCGCCCGGCGTGAAGTCGAACCAGACGGTCCCCGACACGCCGTCGGGGATCGCGGGGGCCTTCGCGGCCTCGGCGGAGGCGGGCACCAGCTCCTGCTTGACGCCCACGATCGGGATCAGCACCGGCTGTCCCGCCTGGGCGGGCTGCTTGGTGACGACCGCGCCGCCCTGGGCGGCGACCGGTGACTCGTCGCCCTCGCGCGGCCGGGCCTCGGGATAGCCCTGCGCGGAGGAGAACGTGTCGTGCACGGTGGTCAGCACCGCGTTCGCCAGGCCCCGCTCGGGGTCCTCCTCGTAGACGAGGCGGAAGATGACGCCCGCCGCCATCAGCGAGACCGCCATCGGCATGAACACGATCAGCTTGAACGCGGTCGCCCACTTGATGCGCTCGGTCAGCACCGCGAAGATCAGGCCCAGCGTGGTGACGATGATCGGAGCGATCACGACCCAGATGAGGTTGTTGCGGACCGTGGTCAGCATGGCCTGGTCGGTGAAGATCGTCAGGTAGTTGCCCAGGCCCACGAACCCGGTGCCCGTCGCGTCGAACAGGCTCCGGAACACGGAGTAGACGATCGGGTAGACCACCCAGATGCCCAGCAGCAGCGCCGCGGGGAGGAGGAAGGCGATGGCGACCGCCGGCGAGGGGCCGAGGCGTCGTCTTGTGCGGGGGGTATCAGCCGGTCCGGTGGGGGGCCCGCCCGCGACGTTCGCGGGCGGGTCCTGCCGGCCGTCCAACCGTTCGGTCACGGCCTTACCTCTTTACTTCCAGGCCTTCTTGGCCTCGGCTTCGAGCGCCTCCTGGGTGCCCTTGACGTCGCTGGGGTCGCGCAGGAAGTCCTGGAGGACCTTCCACTCGCCCTTGCCGTCGGTGGCGCCGAACGCACTGGGGGCCAGGTCGGACATGTCGTAGCGGACGCTGTCGCCGGCCGAGACGATGGTCTGGCCGAGCGCCTTGGTCAGCTCGTCGGGGTAGTTGTCCGGGGAGACGTTCTTGTTCGGCGACAGGTAGCCGGGCAGCTTGGCCCAGACCTCGCCGCCCTCCTTGGAGGCCAGGTACTGCAGCAGCGCCATGGCGCCGGGCGAGTCCTTCATGGCCACCGCGACGTCGCCGCCGAGGACGACCGGGGCGGTGTCACCGACCTTGGGGAACGGGAAGTACTTCGCCTCCTCGCCCACCTTGGCGCCCGACTGCAGGGCCTCGACGGCCACGAAGTCGGCCTCGATGACCATGGCGCCCTTCTTGTTGCTGTAGACCTCGCTCACGCAGGTGGGGAAGTCGGTCTGCAGGGCGCCGGAGCTGCCGCCGGCCACGAACTCGTTCTTGCCGACGATCTGCGCGATCTTCTCCAGCGCGGTCGCCACGCTCGGGTCGGTCCACGGGATCTCGTGCTTGGAGAGCTTGTCGTAGTTCTCCGGGCCCGCGCTCGACAGGTAGACGTTCTCGAAGAGGTCGGTCAGCGTCCAGCCGGAGGCGCCGCAGACGGAGAAGGGCGGGGTGCCGGAGTCGGCGATCGTCTGCGCGTTCTTGACCAGCTCGTCCCAGGTGGTGGCCGGCTGCACGCCCGCGTCCTGGTACGCCGTCGAGCTGTACCAGACCAGCGACTTGTGCGCCGCCTTGATCAGC
The DNA here is from genome assembly GCF_039536965.1 of Nonomuraea antimicrobica. NCBI lineage: Bacteria > Bacillati > Actinomycetota > Actinomycetes > Streptosporangiales > Streptosporangiaceae > Nonomuraea > Nonomuraea antimicrobica. The sequence goes on from NZ_BAAAZP010000213.1 coordinate 30,191, forward strand.
ACGCCGTAGACCTGGCCGCCGGCGGAGCCGAGCTCCTTCCAGTACGGGGTGTAGTTGGTGTCGATCTCCTGGATGATCTCGGGGGCCAGGGCCTTGAGCGCGTCCTGGTCGGCGTACTGCTGGACCAGGCCGGGCTGCGGCAGGATGGCGACGTCCGGCGGGTTCTTGCCCTGGATGCGCGGGCCGAGGTAGGCGCCGGTGTCCTCGCCGGTGGAGGCATAGGTGACCTCGGCGCCGGTCTTGTCGGTGAACGCCTTGAGCACCTGCTCGAAGTTCTTCTGCTCGGCACCGGTCCACTTGGCGGCGACCTCGAGCTTCACACCCGCGAGCGGCTTGGCGCCGCCGTCGGTCGCGGGCGCCGACCCCGACGCGGTGGGCTCGGTCGTCGTCGGAGCGTTGCCGCAGGCGGCGACCGCTACCGTGAGCCCGGCCAGGATCGCTGCTGCTCTGCCTTTTCGCATGGCTGCCTCACTGAGTTCTGATGATCTCTTCGAGTTCGGACTTCATGGAGACCGCGACGTCGTCGGCGGTCTCGGGGGATGGGTTGGCGAGCGCCTTGGCGACCGAACTGGCGATCACCAGGCTGACCTGGGTGTAGTTGGCGCTCACCGGCCGCGGTTTGGCGGCGAGGATGCTCTCCTTGAGCACGGGGAGGTAGGGGAAGCGCTTGATGAGGTCGGGGTCGTCGTAGAGCTCTGTCCACACGGGCGGGAACGAGCCCTCGGTGAGGACCCGGCGCTCGTTCTCCAGGCTCGTGAAGTAGCGGATGAACTCCTGGGCGGTGTGCTGGTTCTTGGAGTAGGCGCTGATGGCCAGGTTCACGCCGCCCAGGGTGCTGGAGCCGGGGCCGTCGAGGCCGGGCAGCCGGGTCACGCCCAGCTTGTCGCCCAGCCGGGCCTTGGCCGGTCCGTACGCGTGCGGCCAGTTGCGCGCGAAGGCCAGCTCGCCCTCCTGGAAGGCCAGGCGGGACTCCTCCTCCTTGTAGGTCAGCGCCTCCTTCGGGATCCAGCCCTCGCGTAGCCCCTGGAGCAGGAACTCGAGCGCGGTCCCGCCCGTGGCGGGGTCGAAGGTCACCGCCGTGCCGTCACGGCTGATGATCTCCCCGCCGGCCGACTGCACGGCCTCAGAGAAGTTGACCGTGAGCCCTTCGTAGGCCAGGAACTGCCCGGCGTAGCCTCCTACGTTGTGCTTCTTGTCGATCTCTCGTGACTGGTCGCGAAGCTCGGCCCAGGTTTTGGGCGGCTTGTCGACCAGGTCGGTCCGGTAGTAGAGCAGGCCCGCGTTGCTGGTGTACGGGACGGCCCAGAGCTTGTTCTTGTAGACGGCCGTCTCCACGACAGGCGGCAGGAACCTGTCGAGCGGGAACAACCCGCGCTCCAGGGGGATGATCCAGCCGTTCTCCGCGAATTCGGCGGTCCACACCACGTCAAGCCCGAGCACGTCGTACCGGCTGCTCTGGGCCTGGAGGTTGGCCGCCATCTGAGCGCGTTGCTCGTCGGCGGCCTCGGGCAGCTCCAGCAGCGTCACCTTCTCGGCCGGATGGGCCTGGTTCCAGCGGTCCAGCAGGGGTTGCAGGTACGCCGTGGTGTCGCGTCCGGTGGCGAACGTGATCGGCCCGGTTCCGCCCGTCGCCGTCTCGCCGCCGCCCGTGTCGCCCGCAGCAGTGCATCCGGCCGCCAGGGTTACGGCCAGCAGCACCGGCAGCGAGCGAGGCACCCTGTTTCCTCCGTGTTCACAGTGATTTACATACGTGTTAGGTAGATGCATTCATGTTATGCACACCTGTAATCTTGAGGTCAACGGATTGCTCCGTAACGCATACGTAACAGGAGCGGTGAGGAGGGGTGGTGCGGCTTCACCTGCTGGCGCTCCTGGCGAAGGAGCCGGCTCACGGTTACGAGCTGAAACAGGCCCTGGAGCAGACCTTCGGCGGCGCCTATCCCTCGCCCAACATCGGGCAGATCTACGTCACCCTCGGCAGGCTGGAGAAGGACGGCCTGGTGCGGGCGGTCGACGTCGAGCAGTCCAACCGGCCCAACAAGAAGGTCTACTATCTGACGGCAAAGGGCCGTGAGGTGCTCGTGACCTGGGTCGACGAGCCGACCGAGGGCCCCAGGGTGCGTGACGAGTTCTTCATGAAGCTCGTGCTCGCCCCGCTCACCGGCATCGCCGACCGCATGGCGCTGATCAGCCGGCAGCGCCGCCACTACCTGTCCCTGATGAGTGATCTCAACGACCTCCTGGCCCGCACGCCGCCGACCGACCGGGTGGCGATGCTGCTCATCGAGGGCGCCATGTTGCACCTGCAGGCGGATCTTGACTGGCTGGCCCGATGCCAGGAGGATCTGGCATGAGCGCGGTGGTGAAAACGGTCAATCTGGTCAAAATCTACCAGGACGGTGCGGTCCCCGTGCCTGCCGTGCGCGGGGTGGATCTGCAGGTCGAGCCGGGTGAGTTCGTCGCGGTGATGGGGCCGTCCGGGTCGGGGAAGTCCACGCTCGTCCACATGCTGGGCGGGCTCGACGCCCGTACGAGCGGGGAGATCTGGCTCGACGGCCAGCGCGTCGACACCCTGTCGGAGAGCGCGTGGGCGCTCCTGCGGCGCAAGAAGATCGGGTTCGTCTTCCAGTTCTTCAACCTGGTCGCCAACATGACCGTCGGCGACAACGTCGAGCTGCCCGCGCTGCTGGCCGGGGTCTCGCCCAAGGTGGCCCGCGAGCGCCGTGAGAGCCTGCTGGCCGCGCTCAACCTGACCGACCGGGCCGACGCCGCGCCCGCCCAGCTCTCCGGCGGCGAGCAGCAGCGCGTCGCCCTGGCCAGGGCGCTGGCCAACCAGCCCAGCCTGCTGCTGGCCGACGAGCCCACCGGCAACCTCGACAGCCGCAACACCCGCGACGTGCTCAACCTGCTCAGCAAGGTGCACAAAGAGGGCCAGAGCATCGTCATGGTCACCCACGACGCCCGCGTGGCGAGCCTGGCCGACCGGCTGGTGTCCCTGTTCGACGGGGAGATCGTGGACGACGGCCGCATCGCGCGCCGCCGCACCCGCACGGCCGGAGAGGTGATCGACCTCCGGTGAGCGACACATGAGCACCGCGCTGGCCGGCAGCCGGTGGATCAGGGCCGACCTGCGGGCCAGGAAGGGCCAGGCGGTGCTGACCGTGCTGGCCGTGGCCGGCATCGTGGCCGCGCTGATCACCGCGGCGACCCTGCTCGAAGAGGGCACCAACCCGTGGCGCAGCCTCTTCGCCCAGACCGACGGGGCCCACGTCTGGCTCTACACCAAGAACAGCCCCCAGGTGGCCCTGGGCGGCATCGAGGGTGTGACGCAGACCGCGGGGCCGTACCGGTCGGCTCCGGTCACCGTGGCCCAGGACGGCAAGAAGGAGCCCGCGGCGCTGCGCGCCATGCCCGCCGCACCGCCCGCGGTGGCCCACCCCGTGGTGGCCGAGGGCAGGTGGCTCGACCCGGCCCAGCCCGACGGGGTGGTCGTCGAGCGCTCCTTCGCCGGGTCCCTCGGGCTCAGGATCGGCGCCCCCTTCACGATCATCGCGCTCAGTGGCGAGCGCCACACCCTCTACGTACGCGGCATCGCCGACTCCGCCGAGCAGGGCTTCTACCCCGAGTGGACCCCGGGCCTGGCCTATGTGCTGCCCACCATGCTCGACCGCGTCGAGCCCATGATGGGCCGCAGCGAATGGGTCACCGGTCTGCGCCTGGCCGACGCCGAGGCGTCCCAGGTCGTCTCCCAGCGGGTCGTGGTCATGCTGGAGGACCACCTCCAGCGCGTCTACACCTGGCGCGAGGTCAGGGCCGCGATGGAGCTGGACAACCGGCTGCTGGGCACGCTGCTGGCGCTGTTCGGCGTGGCCGGGCTCGTGGCCGCCGCGCTCGCGCTGGCCAACGCCGCCGGCGGCCGGGTGCTCGGCCAGCTCCGCGACCTGGCCACGCTCAAGTCGATGGGCTTCACCCGCGGCCAGGTGGCGCTGCTGCTCCTGGTCGAGCACGGCGCGCTCGGGCTGCTGGGCGTCGTCGTGGGCGCCTTCGCGGGCTGGGGCGTGATGGCGGCGATGCTCGGGCCCACCTCCGTGGCGCCCACCCCCGTGCTGGCCATCGTGGCGGGCACGGCCCTGCTGGTGCTTGCCGCCGTCTGGGTGCCCGCCTGGCGCGGCGGGCGCACGCCGCCGATCCCCGACGTGCCCTCGGGGCCGCCAAGGGGCCGCCTGTCCCGGCTGGCCCGGCTGGGCCTGCTCGTACGCCTCCCGCCCGCCCTCGTCCTCGGCACCCGCGACGCCTTCACCCGGCGGGTGCCGGCGTTCCTGACGGCGTTCGGGCTGGCCGTGCCCATGATGATGATCACCGTCGGGCTCGGCGTGTGGGCCACGCTGGACAACTTCCTGGCCCACCCGGAACAGGTGGGCCAGCACGCCGCGCTGCACGTCAGACCGGGCAAGCTGGAGCCGGCCGCGGCCGAGCGGATCGCCCGTCAAGACCGTGACGTCGCCGCGGTCTACCCGGGCACCGACGTCAACGCGCTGGCCCCGGGCGAGGCCCGCTCGGTCAGGGTGCGGGCGGTCGGCAGCTCGACGAGCCCCTACCCGTTCCCCGTGGTCGAGGGCCGCATGTACGGCCGCCAGGGCGAGGCGGTGGCCGGCCAGGGCCTGCTCGACCTGCTCGGGCTCAAGATCGGCGACCGGGTGCGGCTCACTGTGGGCGGCAGCCCGCTGATCGTCAGGATCGTGGGCCGCACCGTCGAGCCCGAGCAGGACGGCGTGGTGCTCTCGCTGGGGATCGACAGCCTGGAGGCCAAGGACGCGGTGCCGCCCGAGTACTACGCGCTGGCACTCAAGACGGGCGCCGACCCTTCGGAGGTGCGCGGCCGGCTGCTGTCGGAGACGGGTGAGGGCCTCGAGGTGCAGGCCGTGGTCAACCCGGCCGACCGGCTGTCGATCATCAGGGTGGTGATCGTGGCGCTGATCGCCGTGCTGACCCTCATCGGGCTGGCCAACCTGCTCACCGCCAGCGCGCTGGGCCTGCGCGACCACGCCTTCGACCTGGCCGTGCTCAAGGCCATGGGGCTGACCCCGCGCCAGGTCATGGCCACGCTGGTGACCGGTACGGGCCTGCTGGTGGTGCTGGGCATCGGCGTGGGCGCGGCGGCCGGCTACTTCGTCGTCACCGGCCTGATCGACCTGCAGGGGCACACCAGCGGCGTCGGGGCGGGCATCGGCCGGGCCCCGTCGCCGCTGACTCTGACCGTGACCGTGCTGGTGGCCGTGGGCACGGCCCTGGCGGTCGCGCTCATCCCTGCGCGCCGCGCGGCCCGTGCCCAGGTGCCGGTCACCTCGCGCTGAGGCTCTCCGGATCGGTCACGCGCCGCGCGGTGCGCACCGGCGTCCGCACGGAGGTCTGCTCGGACGTCCGCGGGTGCTCGCGTGCCTGGTCGGGCTGCTTCAGCGCGAACCAGTAGAAGCCGTGCCCCGGCAGCGTGAGCAGGTAAGGCAGCTCCCCGATGGCCGGGAAGGGCACCCCGCCCCGCGCCTCGACCGGCGTCATGCCCTCGAAGCGCCGCAGGTCCAGCTCGACCGGCTGCGGGAACTTCGACAGGTTGTTCACGCACAGCATCACGTCGTCGCGGTCCTCGCGCACGTACGTGAGCACGCACGGGTTGGACGACCACATTTCCGTGTACGCCCCCACGCCGAAGACCGGGTGCCTGCGCCGGATCTCCAGCATCTTGCGGGTGAAGTGCAGCAGCGACCCCTCGTGGCGCTGCTGGGCCTCCACGTTGACGCCCTGGTAGCCGTAGATCGGGTCCATGACCGCGGGCAGGTAGAGCCGCCCGGGGTCGGCCGAGGAGAACCCGGCGTTGCGGTCGGGGCTCCACTGCATCGGCGTGCGGACCGAGTCGCGGTCCTCCAGCCAGATGTTGTCACCCATGCCGATCTCGTCGCCGTAGTAGATGACCGGCGAGCCGGGCAGCGACAGCAGCAGCGCCGTGAACAGCTCGATGCGGTCCCGGTCGTTGTCGAGCAGCGGGGCGAGGCGGCGGCGGATGCCCAGGTAGGCGCGCATGCGCGGGTCCTTGGCGTATTCCTTGTGCATGTAGTCGCGCTCTTCCTCGGTGACCGTCTCGAGCGTGAGCTCGTCGTGGTTGCGCAGGAAGATGCCCCACTGCGCCGTCTCCGGCAGCTTGGGCGTGCGCGACATGATCTCGGAGATCGGCTCGCGGGTCTCCTTCTTGACCGCCATGTAGATGCGCGGCATCAGCGGGAAGTGGAAGGCCATGTGGCACTCGTCGCCGCCCACGGTGGGGTCGCCGAAGTACTCCACCACGTCCTCCGGCCAGCCGTTGGCCTCGGCCAGCAGCACCCGGTCGGGGTAGAGGCGGTCGACCTCCGCACGGACCTTCTTCAGGTACGCGTGCGTCTCCGGCAGCCCGGAGCAGGCCGTGCCCTCGCGCTCGAACAGGTAGGGGACCGCGTCCAGCCGGAACCCGTCGATGCCCAGGTCGAGCCAGAACCGCAGGACCTCCAGCATGGCCTCCTGCACCGCCGGGTTGTCATAGTTCAGGTCCGGCTGGTGGTGGAAGAAGCGGTGCCAGTAGTACTGCTTGCGCACCGGGTCGTAGGTCCAGTTCGACTCCTCGGCGCCGATGAAGATGATCGGCGCGTCCGGGTAACCGCCAGGGGTGTCCGACCACACGTAGAAGTCCCCGTACGGCCCCTCGGGGTCGTGCCGGGACGCCTGGAACCAGGGGTGCCGGTCACTGGTGTGGTTCATCACGAGGTCGGTGATGATCCGCAGGCCGCGCTCGTGTGCGGCCTCGATCAACTGCACGAAGTCCCCCAAGTCCCCAAAATCCGGGAGGATCTTCATGTAATCCGAAATGTCGTACCCGCCGTCGCGCAGCGGCGACTCGTACAACGGCAGCAGCCACAGGCAGTCCACACCGAGCCACTCGAGGTACCCGAGCTTCTCGGTGAGACCGCGAAGGTCGCCGGTGCCGTCGCCGTTGGAGTCCTTGAACCCCCGGACGAGAACCTCATAGAAGACCGCCCGCTTGTACCAGGCTGGGTCCTCCGAGACGAAGGCCTCGGAGATCGGCTCCGGCGTTGGGGATGCGTTGATCATGATGTCGCTCACAGGAAGAGATGTGGGCAGGACGAAGTCACCGGTTACCCCGGCGTTACTAGCTGGTGACTGCGCCGCGTGGAGTCGTCATCCCTGCGTACTCCACTGTCCTCGAACGAGACCGGATTTGTGATCTGGTGCCCGTTTGCGCGGCGCTTACGGGCCGAACACTACCAGCCCGTCGGCTTTCCGGAACCCGCTTCTGCTGTGCGACGGTTAATACCCGTGAGATCCGTGTGTAATCGCCCTGTTACCCAGGGTTCACTAAAAAGGAGTGGTCAGATCCGAGAGATCGTTTTCGAAGTCGTTCAGCCACAGCCCGAAGAGCACAAGACCGCGCACCCAGAAACGATCGTTCCAGCCGTTGAACCTGGTCAGAGCGTCAGGGCCGCCCGCGACGACCTCGTGCAGCTCCTCCGAGAGCAGTCCGGGCACGCGGCCCGCCAGGGTCTCCAGCATGCTGTGCGCGTAGTGCCGGGCCGGGGCCGCCGTCGACCTCAGCGGCACCCTCCTCAGCGGCTGCTTGACCACGTTCGTCGAGGGCAGAGCGGCCACCCGCGGGTTGGCCGCGTGCAGCACCTCGCGGTAGAAGCGGCCCTTGGCCTTCCTGGCCACCCCGACCGACAGCGCGGCGTCGAAGAACTCGGGATGGATGAACGGCGCCGCGAACGACGCCTCAGGCCCCACCAGGTTGACCGCCGAACGCGCGATGCCCCGCACGGTCCTCGTGTGCAGCACCGACAGCGGCAGCTCGGCCCGGTGCCCGTGGAGCATGGAGGTCGTGGCCAGGAACTGCTCGCGGACGGTCTCCTCCATCCACTCCCGCGCCGCCTCCGACAGGAACGGCTGCGTGGGCCGGCCCAGCGAGAGCGAGTCCAGCACGGCCGCCGAGCGCTCAGCCTGCGTCCTGGCCTCCAGGGCGGCCCCGCTGACCATGAAGTTCTTCAGCAGCGGCCCGCCGGCCAGCCCGTCGACCAGGATTCGGCCCGCGCCGTGCACCTCCTTGGCGAAGGGGGCGTACCAGGCGTGGTGGGGGGTCAGGTATTCGAGCCTGCGCGCCACCTCCGTCGCGTCCTGCGGGTAGGCGGCGGCGTCCTGCGTGATCACCCGGTGCGGTATGCCCAGCTCCTTGGTGATCGCCTGGGCGAAGGCGATGTCGGTGTCGGTGCCGTCGTCGGGGCTGGTCGTCCACGACTCGACGTCCGCGCCGCGCGCCTTGGCCACGCTCGCCAGCAGCCGGGAGTCGTAGCCGCCGCTGACCGGCACCAGCAGCGCGCGCCCGTCGTATTCCGCGTAGACGCCGTCGAGCAGCTCGACGATCTCCCGCGGGCTGACCCACGCCTCGTACGGCTCGGTACGCAGCCAGCGCGGCAGCCTGCGCTCCGTGAGAAGCCTGCCGCGCTCGAACACCAGCGCCCCGGCCCCCGGCAGCCGCTTGACCTCCGTGTACGGGGTCGCCTCGCCCAGCGGGAACGTCACCTGGAGTATCGAGGCCCACGCCGACCAGTCGATCTCGATGGGCACGAGGCTGAGCAGCGGATGGATCAGGGAGGAGAAGTAGACCGCCTCCCCGAGGCGTACGTAGTAGACGTCCACCAGGCCCAGCGCGCCCGTGTGCAGCGTCACCCGCGCGCCGTCGCCGATCAGCCCCGGCGTCTCGTACGTCTCCGCGACCGTGATCCACTCGTCGGCCGCCTTCGGCCTGCGCTCGCCCCAGGCGAACGCGTACGCGTCGCCCGCCCGGTGGTAGGGCGGCAGCGGGGCGGAGCTGAACAGGGCCGCGTCGGCCGCCTGGAGCGCCGGGCGGACCTTGGGCCCGGCGGCCGTGAGCTTGCCGAGCAGCGCGGTGTCGATCCGGCCGAGAGCGCCGCAGACGTAGGGCCGCACGTTGAACTGCACCGGATCTCATCCCTTCGAGACGCTTTGCAAAAGAGTATCCTTTGCCGGGCTACGAGAGCGGAGGTCCTGGTTTGTCCATCGAGCTTGAGAGCACGCGGAAGGCGCTGCGCGAGGCCGTCTCCCAGGCCGGGCGCGCGGCCGAGCTGGCCAGGCTGCTGGACGCCGCCCAGGCCAAGCTGGCCGCCGCCGAGCAGAGCGTCGAGGAGGCCAAGGCGCTGGCTGAGCAGTTGAGCGAGGCCGAGGAGCGGCTGGCCGCCGAGCAGGCCGCGGCCGACAGGCTCCGCAAGGAGCTGGCCGAGCAGAGCTTCCAGGCCGAGGTGGCCAACTGGAAGCTGTCGTCCATCAAGGTCGCCCGCTGGAGCCGGCTCGGCGACGCCATCAGGACCGGCAAGAGCAACCCGGTACGCCTGGCCAAGGGACTCAAGGGCGCCGCCAAGCCGGTCAAGCGGCCCATCGCGCCCAAGCGCAAGCCCGTGGCGAGCGCCGCCAAGCCCAAGGACGAGCGCCCAGGGGCCGCGTTCCAGGCCACCACCACGACCAGGACGCTCGGGGGCGCCTCGTTCAAGCTCAAGCCGTTCCGGGTGCCGACCGGCCCCAACACGCGCCCTCACCTGACGGCAGCGGTGATCGCCGACCCGCACGCCGAGGCTCTGCTGCGCTACGAGTGGCGCCAGACGACCGGCTTCACGCCCCGCGACTTCGCCAGGGTGCTCCCGATCGAGGTGCCCCACCTGCTGGTCGTCGAGTCCGTCGCCCAGGGGCCGTGGGTCGAGGAGATCACCGGCGAGCCCGGCGAGGGGCTCAAGGCGCTGCTGGCCTGGTGCGCCGAGCGCGGCATCCGCACGGTCTTCTGGCACACGGGGGGCGACGTCTCGGCGTACGCGGCGGCGGCCGAGCTGTTCGAGCACCGCTTCACGGCCGACCTTTCCGTGGCCTGGCCGCGGCTGCAGTTCGGGGTGCAGCCCCGGGTGCACAACCCGCTGCCGCTGGCCGGGGGCCGCATCGACCGGGTGCTCACGCTCGACCAGCTCCTTCCCAGCCACCTGGGCTATCCCGACATCCTGACCTCCTACCGCTGGCCGGCCGCCGCCGACTGCCCGCCGGGCACGCCGCAGTGGCGGCTGGCCGAGCTGGCCGCCTGCGGCACGTCCATCGGCACCGAGTCCGACTCGCGGCGGGCGCACGTGGCGATGCGGCGGGCGTACTCGATGGGCACGATGAGCGAGCGCATCGACGAGATGCTCGCCGCCATCGGGCTGCCCAGCGCCCGGCCCACCCTCAACACCTCGGTCCTGCTGGCCGTGCTCGACCCGTACCTGCTGGAGCACGCGCTGGCGCAGGTCGCCAAGCAGTCGGGCGTCGACCAGGTCATCGTCATCGGGCCGCCGGAGGCCGAGCTGCGGGCCCGCGACGTGCTGCCGGACGTGGAGATCATCTGCCGTCGCCCGTCCGTCGAGATGACCGAGGGCGCGCTGCTCAACGTGGGCCTCGACCTGTGCGAGGCGGACCTGGTGGCGGTCATGGACCCGCGCGACGTCTACGGCCCCCACTATCTGTCGGACCTGCGCAGGGCCTTCCTGTTCAGCACCGCCGACATCATCGGCAAGGCCGCCTTCTACGCGCACCTGCGCAAACCCCAGGCCACGCTGCTCAAGCAGCCCGACGCCGAGTACACCTACCTCCCCGAGGTCACCGGCGGCACGCTGCTGGCCCGCCGCAACGCGCTGCGCGAGCTGCGCTTCGCCGACCTCACCGAGGGCTGGGACGAGGTGCTCATGCGGCAGTGCCGTACGGACGGGATCAAGGTGTTCTCGGCCGACCGCTTCGGCTACGTCCGGGTGCGTGACGAGGACCGCTGGCTGCTCGGCGCGGCCCACCTGGTCGAATACGGCTCGGCGGAGCCCCACGCGCTCATCTAGGGTCGTCCCCATGACGCCTGGGGAGCTGGCAGGGGTGCTGGGGGAGCCGCCGGCGCCCGAGGGCACGTGGGAGCGCGAGGCCCGGTACGTGTCCGCGGCCGCGCTGCGGCGGCGGGTGCCCCCCGAGGAGCTGGCCTCCCTGGTGCGGGCGCTGCCCGGGGTCGACTCCGTCGAGGTGCGCGCCGACGGGCTGCTGCGGATCGCCGTCGGCGTGCCGGGCGCGCTGGTGGTGGAGGTCGGGCCGGTCGACCTGCCCGAGCCCGCCTGGCCCGACTTCCCGCGTACGTGGGACAACCCGGGCTTCGTGGTCCGCTACGCGCACGCCAGGGCCTGCGCCGTGCGGCGGTGGGCGGGGGAGCTGGGCGTGTCCGAGGCCGGGTTCCGGCCCGAGCTGCTGGACGACCCCTGCCACCGCCGGGTGCTGCGGGTGCTGGCGGAGCTGCCCGGCCGGCTGGGCGGCAGACAGCCCGGCTGGGAGAGCTACCTGCTCCGGCTGGCGCTGGCCTACCACGACGCCCACGAGCGGGCCCCCGCCGTCCCCGTGGGTGACGAGGAGCCGGGGCCGGTGCACACGGCGCGGGTGCGGCTCGCACAGGCGGTGCGGATGGTGCTGCCGGGGCCGGAGCGCTTGTAACGTGTCACAAAATATCCGGCCAAACGGCGAAAAAACGTAAAAATATCCCTGCTGAAGCTTGATCGCGTCTCGATACGTGGTCACCGGGTCATGGCTCACTTGCGCTTCCGATAGCCTCGATCGGGTGAGTCGATTCGCCCATCCCGCCGGGGACCGGCACGCCGAGATGCTGCCCCACGAGCGCCCGCCGCTGGCGCCCGCCGACCTCAACCGGATCAACCCCGCGATCTGGCCCCGAACGTCGGCCCGGACCGACGGCGCGCTCACGGTCGGCGGCGTCGACGTCCGCGACCTGGCCCGCGAGCACGGCACGCCCCTCTACGTCCTCGACGAGGACGACGTGCGCTCCCGCATGCGCGACTACGCCACCGCCTTCGCCGGCTCCGAGGTCCACTACGCCGGCAAGGCGTTCCTGTGCAGGGAGATCGTGCGCTGGCTCCAGGAGGAGGGCCTCGGGCTCGACGTGGCCAGCAGCGGCGAGCTGGCGGTCGCGCTGAGCGTCGGCTTCCCCGCCGGGCGCATCACCATGCACGGCAACAACAAGTCCGCGGCCGAGCTCACCAAGGCTCTGCGGGCGGGCGTCGGGCACATCGTGGTCGACTCGTTCGACGAGATCGCCAGGCTCGGCTACCTCGCCGAGCAGCACGGCAAGCGGCCCAAGGTGATGGTCAGGGTGACCACCGGGGTCGAGGCGCACACGCACGAGTTCATCGCCACGGCGCACGACGACCAGAAGTTCGGGCTGTCGCTGAGCACCGGGGCGGCGGCCGAGGCCGTACGCAGGATCCTGGCCCTTCCCCAGCTCGAGCTGGTCGGGCTGCACTCGCACATCGGCTCCCAGATCGTCGACACGGCCGGGTTCGAGGTGGCCGCGCGGCGGCTGGCCACGCTGCTCGTCCAGATCAAGGACGAGCACGGCGTGGTGCTGCCCGAGCTCGACCTCGGCGGCGGCTACGGCATCGCCTACGTCGAGGGCGACGAGGCCCCCGACATCAAGGAGCTGGCCGACGGCCTGCGCGAGATCGTCTCCAAGGTGTGCGTGGACGCCGGCCTGCCGGTGCCCCGCCTGACCGTCGAGCCCGGCCGCACCATCGTCGGCCCCGGCGGCATCACCCTCTACGAGGTCGGCACGATCAAGGACGTCGAAGGGCTGCGCACCTACGTCAGCGTCGACGGGGGCATGAGCGACAACGTGCGCACGGCACTCTACGCCGCCGAATACACCGCCGTGCTGGCCAGCCGCGCCAGCGAGGCCGAGCCCATGCTCAGCCGCCTGGTGGGCAAGCATTGCGAGAGCGGCGACATCGTCGTACGCGACTTCCACCTGCCGTCCGACCTCGCCCCGGGCGACCTGATCGCCGTGGCCGCGACCGGCGCCTACTGCCGTTCGCTGGCCAACAACTACAACTACCTGCCCAAGCCGGCCGTGGTCGCCGTCTCCGGCGGCTCCTCCCGCGTGATCGTGCAGGGTGAGACCGAGGACGACTTGTTGAGGGGGCAGCTGTGAAACCGCTGAAAGTGGCTCTGCTGGGCTGCGGCGTCGTCGGCTCGCAGGTCATCAGGCTCATGCACGAGCAGGCCACAGACCTGGCCGCCCGCGTCGGGGCGCCGCTGGAGCTGGCCGGGGTCGCCGTGCGCAGGCTGGGCCGCAAACGCGACGTCGAGATCGATCCCGCGCTGCTGACCACCGACGCTGAGTCGCTGGTCACCCGCGACGACGTCGACATCGTGATCGAGGTCATCGGCGGCATCGAGCCCGCCCGCTCGCTCATCGTGGCCGCCCTGTCGAGGGGCAAGTCGGTGGTCACCGCCAACAAGGCGCTGCTGGCCGAAGACGGCGCCACCCTCCACGAGGCCGCCAGGTCGGGCGACGGCGACCTCTACTTCGAGGCCAGCGTGGCCGGGGCCATCCCGCTCCTGCGGCCCCTGCGCGAGTCGCTGGCCGGCGACCACGTCAACCGGGTGCTCGGCATCGTCAACGGCACCACCAACTACATCCTCGACAAGATGGACTCCACGGGCGCGTCCTTCACCGACGCGCTGGAGGAGGCCCAGACCCTGGGCTACGCCGAGGCCGACCCCACCGCCGACGTCGAGGGCTTCGACGCCGCCGCCAAGGCCGCCATCCTGGCCGGGCTCGGCTTCCACAGCCGCGTGCGCGCGGAAGAGGTGCACCGCGAGGGCATCACCGAGATCACCGCCACCGACGTGGCCTCGGCCAAGGCCATGGGCTACGTCATCAAGCTGCTGGCCATCTGCGCCCGCTCCGACGACGGCCGCTCGTTCGGGGTGCGGGTGCACCCGGCGATGATCCCCCGCTCACACCCGCTGGCCGGGGTGCGCGAGGCGTACAACGCGGTCTTCGTGGAGGCGGAGTCGGCGGGGCAGCTCATGTTCTACGGCAAGGGCGCGGGCGGGGCCCCGACGGCCTCGGCGGTGCTCGGCGACCTGGTCGCCGTCGGGCGCAACCGCCTGGCGGGCACCCGGGGGCCGGAGGAGTCGACGTACGCGGAGCTGGCCGTGCACCCCATGGGGGAGACGGTCACGCGCTGCCACGTGGCCCTCGACGTGGCCGACAAGCCGGGCGTGCTGGCGCGGGTGGCCGAGCTGTTCGCCAAGCACGACGTGTCGATCCAGACCGTGCGCCAGGAGGGCCACGGCGACGACGCCCAGCTCGTCATCGTCACCCACCGCGCCACCGACGCCGCCCTGACGGCGACGATGGAGGGGCTGCGGGAGCTGGACATCGTCCGCGCGGTGGCGAGCGTGATGCGCGTGGAGGGCGACGAGTAGCCCTGCCGGAGCCCGCCTACTCGTCACCGGGGAAGGCCAGGCCGCGGACGCGGCGCACGGCGCGCTTGAGCACCGTGCGGTCCCGGTTCCCGGCCTGCTCCCTGGCCAGCCGGACCGCCTCGCGCCGCCACGCCTCGGCCTTCTCGTGCCATCGGGCCGCGTCCCTGCCGCTCTTGCCCGCCGCCTTGCGCAGTTGCCCCAGCTCCGCCCTGAGACTGGTCGTGCGCTTGCGGTAGAGGGCCAGCTCCTTCTCGTACGCGGCCGTGAGCAGGTCGAGGTCCGACGGCGGCGGTTTGCGCGGCGGGTAGAAGGCCGGGCGGCGCCGCAGCCCCCACGACTCCCCGTCCACCCACTCCAGGCCGAACAGGGCGTCCACAAGGTCGTCCAGCTCGTGGTCGGCCAGGTCGCCGCCTGGCGTCGCGACCAGCGCGGCCCGGGAAAGCGCGGCCGTGCGGTCCAGGCGGGCCACCGTGACGCCCGCCCGCGTCTCCTCCAGCGCGACGCAGAGCGTGCCCAGGTCGTGCTCCTCCATGTACTCCACCAGCCGCTGCACCGCGTCCTTCGCCACGACCCAGCCCGGCGGCAGCGACAGCCGGAACGGGGCCGTGCCGGGCAGGGCGGCGTCCCCGGCCCTGGGGAGGTGGACGCGGGCGTCGTGGGCGAAGGCGGCGTCGAGGAGCCGCAGGTCGAGGTACGGGTCGGCCAGCGGGGAGCGGCGTTCGGCGGTGAGCGAGTCCCAGGGGCCGGTGACGGTGACCCTGACGTCGGGGAGGGAACCGGCCAGGAGGGAGTCCACGCTCGCCCGTACGTCCTCGTACGAGCCCTCCGGGACCGTCGCCTCCACGTACGGCACCAGCCACTGCCGCCCCGCGTCCGTACGCAGGTAGCGCCGGTAGGGGACGCGGTCGGCCACGTACGGGTCGTTGTAGCGCTTCAACGCCTGGAAGTCGCGCATGGCCGTGGGCAGGCCGACGTGCCACGCCCTGGACTCCGGGTCGGGCACGTACACGACGCCCGCCTGCGTGAGCCGGTACCCCAGCTCCGTGTCCTCCGCCAGCACCAGCGAGGTGTCCATGCCGCCGATCGAGCGCAGCAGCGCGGCCGGGTACGACACCGTGGCCCCCACGTGGATCCGGGTGGCCAGGGAGTTCGGGGCGGTGCGCAGGCCGTCGTGGTCCTGGATGATCTTCTCGGCCCAGTCGTGCCGCTGCGGGGAGAGGGGGAACAGCTCCGCCTCCGTGCCCGTCTCCAGAGCCCTCCTGACCTGCTCAGGCGTGGGCAGGGCCGCGCCCCTCCCCATGGGGTCCGGCGCCGTCGAGCCTGGCGCTGTGGAGTCGGCCACGGTTGAGGCGGCTGCGGTGGAGTCGGCCGCGGTGGAGTCGGCCGCGGTGAAGTCGATCCAGCCCAGCACCACCACGTATGGGGCCAGGTGGTGCCACCGGAGCTGGGCCTCCACGTGGTGCCTGTGCGGCACCATGTCGGCGTCCAGGACGAAGACGACCTCGCCGGTCGCGGCGTCGAGGCCCGCCTGCACCGCCCAGGCCCGCCCCCACCCGCCCGGCGGGCTGGAGACGAGCTTCGTCCGCGATGGGACGATCTCGGGCAGGTGCAGCGGCGTGCTGCTGCCGTCGTCCACGACGATGACGTCGAGGAGGTGCTCGGGGTAGGTCTGCGCCGAGAGGGCCGCGAGGGTCAGGTCCAGGGTCTCCTGGCGGTTGTACGCCGGGATCACGACGGTGACCGTGCGCGTGGGCTCCCAGGCGCCCAGCTCGGGCGGGGCGAGGACGCCGAAGTCGTTGCGGCGGATGCGCGGGATGCCGGTCATGGGCGCGCGCTCCCGTCGAGCGGCGACGGGCTCCCGTCGACCGGGGCGACCGGCGCGGGTCCCTTGCCCGGGTCCGCCGGGGCGTCCGGGGCTGCCGGGACGTCCAGGTCGGCCGGGGCGTCCAGGTCGGCAGGGGTGTCCAGGTGCATCAGGGCGCTCGGGCGGAAGCCGCGCCACTGCCGCCTGTTGCGCTGCAGGAACGTCCCGATCGGCTCCTGCCAGGTGTGGTTGGCGGCCGGGCCGCGGCGCAGGATGTACCCGAGCCCGTGCGTACGGTAGATCTGCCCGCCCGCGGCCTGCAACGCCTCCTGGAACTGGGTGTCCACCGACCGCCGCAGCGGCCTGAACCCGCCCACCGCCTGGAACGCAGAACGCTCCACCAGGATCGTCCCCCCGGCCACGAAGCTGGTGATCTGCTCGGTGACCTGCCTGCGGTGCACGGTGACGTCGATGGACGAAAGGTAGACGAACTCCGGCACCGTCCCGACCACCTGGGCCCCCGAGTACGCGTGGGCCAGCAGCAGATCGGCCAGGAAGTCGGGGCCGTACCAGTCGTCGTCGTCCATCTTCAGCAGGAACGACCCGGAGGCCCTGGCGGCGGCGTCGTTCAGCACCTCGCCGAACACGGCCCGGTGGTCTGCCTCGAACACGGTCAGCGGCCCCTCGAACGCGTTGATCGCCGCCGCCACGTCCGGATGCCCCTTCGGCACCCCGTGCAGGGCGAGGATCACCTCGAGCCGGGCGTCGCGCTGCCGGGCGACCTGCTCCAGCGCGAACGCCACCATGTCGGCCCGGCGCGTGGCCAGCAGCACCGAGGTCAGCGGGGGAGCCTGGGCGGGGGCGCCGAGTTGCTCCCACCGGGCCGCCACCCCGTGCGTACGCAGGGCGGCCCGGCGCAGGCGGATGCTGTGCTCCTCCCGCCGCAGTTCGTCGGTGAGGTCGGGGGAGCGCGAGATCAGCGCGACGAGGTCGTCCCCGAGCGCGCGGGCCCAGCGCGGCACCGCCTCGGCCACCACCAGCGGCACCCCGGCGGCGGCCAGCCCGGCCAGCACGCGTACGGCCGCCAGCGGCCCGCTGTGCGCGTGCAGCCAGCCGACCTCGACGCCGCGGATCTGCCGCAGCCTGGCCACGTCGGCGTCGGTGACCCCGCCCGACTCCGCGAACGACGTCACGACCTTCCCGTCCAGCACCACCGACCAGCGCCCGTCGCGCTCGGACAGGGCCGCCATGCCGCGGGCGGGCGTGGTGACGAACCCCTGCGGGTTCACCAGCCGCTCGTCCACCGGCGGGATCATGGACGGCTCACCCAGCACGTCGGGATCGGCCAGCGGTGAACCGCCCATCCCGGGCCGCCCCAGGCGCTCCCAGCTCACGGCCCGCAGCGCCGGCCGCTCGATGGGCGTCTCTTCCCCGGCCCACTCCGCGTCGCCGGACGCCTGCTCGCGCGGCTCCGCGAGGTCCGCCCCGAGCGTACGCAGCACGAGGTCGCTGCCCGGCGCGCCGACCCGCTCGGGCACGGGCCCGGCCAGCTCCGCGGGCGTCGCGTTCGGGTCACCGGGCCGCCAGTCGGCCGCGCCCACGCCCGCGATGGCCGCCGCGGGAGCCGCGATGACGTCGAGCCGGTGCCCGGCGAACGCGCGTGCCGTGGCCGTCACCGTACGCCCGGCGGGGGTGGCGGCCGAGAAACGCGCGTCCACCACCCAGACCCGGTTCTTCGGCTGGTACACCCGCAGGTCCACCAGCGACCGCCAGCGGTGCGCCGGCGTGGGCGTGGGGACGGGGGCCGGATGCGCGGCCGGCGTGTCGAGCACGGCCACCACCACCCGCTCGGCCTGCGGCAGCAGCTTGTGCAGCGTGGCGATCCTGCGCAGATCGGCGGGTGTCCCGGCCAGGACGAGGACCTCGCGTACGGGCTCCGGCTCCGTCACGGGCTCCAGCAGGTCCCGGTCCAGGTCCACCACGCCGCCCTCGTGGGAGGGCAGCTCCGGGTCGTCGATGCCGGCGGCGTACACCCGGGCCCCGTCCAGCTCCGCCAGCAGCCGCTCGATCATCCGGCGCTCCGCAGGTGACGGATGATCGAGTGCAGCGGGCCGCGCCGCTCCTGCTCGCCCGAGGGCTCGGCGGCGGCGGTGAGCCGGTCGACCTCGGCGGTCAGCCGGGCCACCTCGGTTCGCAGCTCCTTGACCTCGCCCTGCCGTTGCCCGGCCAGCGCCCGCCACTTGGCCGGCTCCCCGGTCAGCGGCTCGGCCTGCGCCGCCGTCGCGAAGCCGTACTCGGATCCGCTGACCCACTCCGACCCGAACAGCTCGTCCACCAGGTCGTCGGCGGCGCCAGGGAGCAGGGCGGCGCGGGCGAAGGCGGCCGTACGCTCCAGGCGGGCCGTGACGACCCCGCTCCCGCCCTCCGCGAGCGCCACGCACACCAGGCCGAGCACGTCGCGGTCGGCGTGGCGGACGAGCGCGGCCAGCGTGTCGGCGCCCAGCACCCACCCGGTGGGCACGGTGACCAGGAAGGGCGCGGGCGCGGCCGAGACCGGTACGCTCTCCGCGAACTCCACCCGGGGCTCATGGGCGTAGTGATGGCTCAGCAGCCGCAGCTCCAGCATCGGATCGTCGAGGCTGGAACGCCGTTCGCCGGTCAGCTTGCCCCAGGGGCCGACGATCGTGACCGCCGCGTCGGTGAGCGTGCCCGCCAGCGCCGAGTCCACGGTCGCCCGCGTCTCCTCGTACGTGGTGGCGGTCACCGCGACGCGCACGTACGGGACCAGCCACGTGCGGCGGGGATGCCCGCGCAGCCAGCGCAGGTCGGGGATCAGGTCACCGAGGTACGACCAGTTGTGCCGGTGCACCTCCTTCTCGCGCAGCATGACCGTGGAGGGGCCGACGTGCCATCCCCTGGCCTCGGGGTCGGGGACGAACACCGCTCCCGCCTGGGCCAGCCGGTAGCCCAGCTCGGTGTCCTCGGCCATGTTCAGCGAGGCGTCCACGCCGCCCGCCGCCCGCAGCAGCTCGGTCCGTACGGAGGAGGAGGCCCCAGTGTGCAGCAGGTACGCGCTCGCCCCCGCGTCCTTGAGCCGCCTGGTGGACTCCAGCGTCTTCCTCGTGTACTCCGTCTGGACGCCCTCCTCGCCCGGCGCGTCCACGAACCTGGTGTCGCCGATCACCACCGCGTAGTCGATCAGGTGGTGCCAGCGCATGTGCGCCTCGAGGTGGTCGTCGGCCAGGATCATGTCCGCGTCGAGCCAGTGGACCACGTCGCCCGTGGCCGCGAGCTGCCCGGTCTGGCGGGCGGTGCCGCGTCCCCAGCCGTCGGCCACCCGTACGACCCGGGCCCCGGCCGCCTCGATCGGCGGCTCGCTGCCGTCGTCGGCGACGACCACCTCGACCAGCTCGGCCGGGTACGTCTGCCGCGCCAGCGCCGCGATCGTGCGCTCCAGCGCCTCCGCGCAGTTGTAGGCCGGGATGACCACGGACACCCGCAGCGTGGGCCGCCACGTACCCAGTGCGGGCGGGCGCAGCACGCCGTAGTCGTTGTGCCGGACCCGCGTCATACGCGGTCCTTGGTGGCCAGCGCGCGGACCTCCTCGCGCAGCTCCTGCACCTCGCGCGCCTGAGCCATGGCGTTGACCCGGTCCTCGCCGAGCGAGGCCAGGATCGCGCCCAGGTCGTCGGCCCGCCGCGCGGCCGAGTCCTCGACGGCCCGCACCAGCACGTCCAGCCTGGTCTCGATGTTCTTCAGCGCTGCCGTGCTCCTGGCCAGCTCGGCCTCGTGTTTCTTCATCCGCAGGTCGATCCGGTGCGCCTTGCCGTCGATGCGGCGCACGGTGAGCAGGGCAAGGGCGAGGGCCGCCAGCGTGACCAGGAACGCCACCGCGGTCGCCGCGGCACCGAACGTGATCAGATCGGCGAGGACGAGGAGCGCCAGCCCGCCGAGGATGATTGCTGCCAGAGGTGCGGCGGTCGCCGCCAGTCGGCGAGGCGAGAGCATCCGCGCAAACCTTTCGTGATTTACAACTTTTTCATGGACATCAGCGGCGTCACGGACATCCAGGGATTATTGACACCCTAATAAACATCGGCAACTATCGCGCCATAAGTTCTGAAAGATCACAGCGAACGTTCAGGCTCATCACCTGCGCCACCGGGCTTGCCGAATGTGTCACTCTCGTCTACTCGTGCGTAAAACCGGCGTAAGGTAGGCGCCGATCGAGTCCAAACGATCGAGGAGCACACCACCCATGTCCGTCACCCCCTGCGGCTTCACCCGCACGCCGGACAAGGGGCCGGCCCCCCTGCGCTGGGCCGACGGCGACTGGACGGTCGAGGGCCGGCGGCCCGAGGTGTCGTCGCTGCGCCCCCTGCGAGGGCTGGAGGTCGAGTGGCCCGACGCGCCGGTGCCGCTCGACGGGCTGATGCTGCTGGCCGCCGCCGGGGTGCCGCTGACCGCCGACCGCGCCGCGCCCTGGGTGCCCGCCGACCTCGCCGCGCTGCTCACCGACCGCGACTGGCTCGGCCACGTCCCCGACGGCACCACACGCTGCCTGGCCGACCTGCGGCGCGAGGAGCACAGCGTACGCCTGCGCCGCCTGGCCCACCCGGCCGCCGCTCCCGCGCAGGTCAGCATCGTCATGGCGACCAAGCGCCCGGGGCTGGTGGGCGCGGCCCTGGCCCAGATGGAGCGCCAGCGGGACGTCTCGGCCGAGGTCCTGCTGGGCCTGCACGGGGTGGCCTTCGAGCAGGTACGCGAGGCGGTCGAGCGCTGTTCGCTGCCCGTGAAATGGGTCGAGGCGGCGCAGACGGTGCCGTTCGGAGAGGTGCTCAACCGGGCGGCGGGCCTGGCGAGCGGCGACCACCTCGCGAAGTGGGACGACGACGACTGGTACGGCCCGCGCCATCTGGCCGACCTGGTCATGGCCCTGGCGTACACGGGGGCCGACGTGGTGGGCACGACGGCCGAGTTCTTCTACCTCGAACCGCTGAGGGCGACGATCAGGCGCACGACGTTCGCCAGCGGGGCGAGCTATCCGAGCGAGGTCTGGGCGGATCACGTGGCGGGCGGCACGATCCTGGTGCCCAGGGTAAAATTTCAGGAAATAGGTGGATTTCCTGGTCTGCCCAGGGCTGTTGATCTTGAATTTCTGAAAGCGGCCCAAAAGGCCGGCGCCCGTACCTACCGGACCCATGGGCTCGGTTACGTCCTGCGCAGGGGCCTCAGCGCCGAGCACACGTGGCAGCTCCCGCTGGCCCACTTCGTCAAGGTGGCCGCCAACCAGTGGCGCGGCTTCCGTCCCAGCCTGCTGATGGAAGCCGCATGACCGCCCCCGCCCGCCGGGTACGCGGCAACGACTACCGGGTGCTCGCCCCCGAGCCCCACTTCACCCCCCGCCTGACCGTCAGCGTGGTCATCCCGGCGTACGGCGGCCAGAACAAGCTCGACCTGGTCTTACAGGCGCTGGCCCGGCAGACCTACCCGGCGGAGCTGACGGAGGTCATCGTCGTCGACAACGCCAGCTCCCCGCCGTTACGCCTGCCCGAGGGCGCCCGCGCCCGCCTGGTCGTCTGCGAGCGCCCCGGCCGGGCCGCCGCCCGCAACGCGGGCCTGGCCGAGGCCACCGGCGAGGTGATCCACTGGCTCGACTCCGACGTGGTGCTGACCCCCGGCGCGATCGAGGCCCACATGCGCTGGCACCACGCCGCCCCCTACCTCGTCGTGACCGGCTACATCCGCTTCACCGCCGCCGACGTGCCCGCCGAGCTGCCGCACGACCTCGAGACGGCCTTCGAACCCGCCGAGCCGCACGCCTGGCTCGTGGACCTGGTCGAGCGCACCGACGGCCTCACCGACAACCCCCAGCGCCCCTTCAGCCTGCACGTCGGCGGCGCCACCTCGGTCGGCGCCCGCCTCGTCGAGGCCGCCGGGCCCATGGACGAGGAGCTGATACTCGGCCAGGACACCGAGATGGGCTACCGGCTGTGGCAGGCGGGCGCGGTCTTCGTACCGGAGCCGGCGGCCCGCGCCTACCACCTTGGGCCGACCATGCGCATGCGCGACAAGCAGCCCATCGACCGGGTCAGCCACGCCTTCGTGGCCGACCGCATCCCTGCCTACCGGTGGCTCAGAGGGCATCCAGGGCGGCAGTGGAAGGTCCCGTACGTCACGGCGGTGGTGGACGGGACGGGCGGCTACGACGGCGTGCGCGCGACGGTGGACGCCCTGCTGGCCTGCACCGTGCCCGACCTGTCGGTGCTCGTGACCGGCCCCTGGGACACGCTCGGCCGCGACCACCGCGCCCCGCTCGAAGATCCGGACCTGGAGCTGGTGCTCGTCCACGGGCACTACCGCCACGAGGGACGGGTGCGCCTGGCCGAGACCGGCGACGTCGACCCTGCCGTGCCGTTCGTGCTGCGGCTGCCCGGCGGGTGGATCCCCGGCGAGGACACCCTCGCCCGCCTCCTCGACCTGGCCCGCGACGAGGGGCTGGGGCTGGTCGACGTGCTGCTGGGGGAGTCGTCCGAGTGCGTCGTGGCGGCCCGGCTGGAGCGCGCCTCGTCCTTCGCCAGGGCCCGCCTCGTCGCGGCCGAGGGCGAAGACCTCGACGACGCCGTGGACACGGTGTCCGGCGTGGCCTGGGTCGCGGGCGAGACCTACGGCTTCTTCACCACGGGCCCGACCACAGGGCCGACCGCGGGCTCGACCGCGAATCCGACCGCGAATCCGACTGCGGGCCCGGCCATGGATCTGACCGCTGAGGCGGCGGAGGCCCCGCTGGGGCGGCGCGGGGCGTACCGTGCCCGCGCGGCGGCACGGGCGGAGGCCGCCCGGCTGGCCAAGGAGGCCGAGCGGCTGCGGGCCCAGGTGGCCAAGTGGAAGGAGGAGGCGGGGCGCTGGCGCAAATCGGCCGTGGAGCTGCGGCGCGAGGTCGGCGCGTTACGCCGCCAGCTCGCCGCCGCCGGCCGCGCCCAGCAGGGCCTGCGCACGCTGGTCTCCACCACGATGAGACGCGCCCTCGGCAGACGCCTGCGCGGCTGACCCCGGCCGCTCCGCCCGGGGGGAAGACCTCCGGGGCCGTCAGTTGGGGCGCAGGGCGGACTTCAGCCGCCGCAGCAGCGTGCGCTCCGGCGCCTCGCCCGGGACGCCCACCGGCTCCTGAGCGAGTGGCCGGGCCTGCTTCTGCGCCTGACTGTTCTGGGGCTCGTTGAGTGCCGGGACGACCACCGGCTCGGGCTGCGGGGGAGCGGGCCAGAAGCGGTCGGGAGTCTCGTGGCGGACGCCGTGCGTGGCGTCGATGATCTCGTCCGGATCGTCGCCCGCGTCGCCGAGCAGCGCGGCGCGGCCCAGGGCCGAGGTACGTTCGAGCCGGGCCGTACGCCCGTCGGGCAGGTCCACCACCAGCACGCCCGCGAGGTCCTTCTGCACCGACTCGATCATCCGCTCCAGCGTCGCCCGGTGCAGCGGCACGTCCACCGGCCCCCGATAGCGGAACGGGGTCGGCGCGGGCGTCGGGGCGGCCTCGTCGATGAGCCGGACGCGTTCGTCGTGCGCGAACAGGTCACGCATGAGCCGCAGCTCGAAACACGGGTCCGACAGCGCGAAGCGGCGCGAGTCGTTCAGCCGCGACCACGGCCCCACCAGCGTCACCACGACGTCCTGCAGCTTGCCGTCCAGCGCCGCCGCCACCGCCTGCCGCACCACCGACTCGGAGGTGTCGGTGACGTCGAGCACGATCTCCACGTACGGCACCAGCCACCGCCGCCCCCGGTCCTTGCGCAGGTCTCTGCGCTGCGGGATCCGGTGCGCCAGGTACGGCTCCACCGCCCGCACGGCCCGCTCCCGGTCGCGGTGCTGGGCCGGCAGCCCCAGGTGCACGGCCTGGGCGGCCGGATCGGGCACGAACACCACCCCGTGCATGGCCAGCCGGTACGCGAACTCGGTGTCCTCTCCCCTGGCCACGGTCGGGTCGAGCCCGCCCACCGCGTGGAAGACCTCCCTGGGAAGGGCGAAGGTCGGCCCGGTGCACACGTGGTAGGGGTTGCGGCTCTTGCGCAGCCCGTCGGTCTTGGCGATCGTCGCCTCGGTGGAGCTCGCCACGGCCGCGTCCAGGTCGAACAGCTCTCCCAGGTGTCCCGCCAGAAAGACCTGTCCGGGGGTGACCGGCGGCGCGTCGACGAACCTCTTCATGCCGATCGTGACCAGGTAGTCCGTCACGTGGTGCCAGCGGGCCATGGCCTCGATGTGCTCGCGGCAGGCCACCATGTCGGAGTCGAGACGCTGGATGATCTCTCCGTCGGCGGCCTTGGCGCCCGTGTTGACGGCGTTGGAGATGCCCCAGCCGTCGTGGACCCGTACGAGGCGGGTGTTGACCGGGCGGATCTCCGGCAGCCGGATCGGCGGACGGCTGCCGTCGTCGACGACCAGGACCTCCATGAGGTGCTCCGGGTACGTCTGCGCGGCCAGCGCCGCCAGCGTCAGGTCGAGCTTGTCCTGCCCTCCGTGCGCGGGTATCACCACGCTCACGGAAAGGGCGGGTGACCAGGCGCCGAGCTGCGGTGCCGCCACTGGTGAATAGTCGTTCTGCCTCAGAGCAGGACGCGCGTTCATGGTCGTGACCCCCTCCCGAGACCTTATCGGGAGATGCTGAGAATTTCCTGAATAGTGCCCCTGTCCAACGGGCGAGTCGCCCGGTGTGCGCCGGGTGTCCTGCCCGGTGTCCGACCCGGGACTCGGCACCAGGACGGTCGCCCGCACCCCGTAGACTCGGTGCCCAACAGCGCAGGTAGGGAGTCATCATGAGCAGGTCGTGGCGTGGCCTCATCGAGGAGTACCGCGAGCGTCTTCCGGTCACCCCGAAGACGCCGGTCATCACGCTGCTCGAGGGCGGCACGCCGCTGGTGCCCGCGCACCGCGTCTCCGCCCTCACGGGGTGTGACGTCTACCTGAAGGTCGAGGGGGCCAACCCGACGGGCAGCTTCAAGGACCGCGGGATGACCATGGCCATCAGCAAGGCGGTGGAAGAGGGGGCCAAGGCGGTCATCTGCGCCTCCACCGGCAACACCTCGGCGTCCGCGGCGGCCTACGCCGTACGCGCCGGGCTGACCTGCGCCGTGCTGGTGCCGCGGGGGAAGATCGCGATGGGCAAGCTGGCCCAGGCGCTCGTGCACGGGGCCACGCTGCTGCAGGTCGAGGGGTCGTTCGACGACTGCCTGGAGATGACCCGCAAGCTGTCGTCCAACTATCCGATCGCGCTGGTCAACTCCGTCAACCCGTTCAGGTTGCAGGGGCAGAAGACGGCGGCGTTCGAGATCGTCGACGCGCTGGGCGACGCGCCCGACATCCACTGCATCCCGGTGGGCAACGCGGGCAACATCTCGGCGTACTGGATGGGTTACTCCGAATACGCCGCCGACGGCGTGTCGACGAAACGGCCGCGCATGTTCGGCTTCCAGGCCAGCGGCGCGGCGCCGATCGTCCAGGGGGCGCCCGTCGCCCATCCGCACACGATCGCCACCGCGATCCGCATCGGCAACCCCGCCTCCTGGTCGCTGGCCACCGCGGCCCGCGACGAGTCCGGCGGAGTGATCCAGTCGGTGACCGACCGGCAGATCGCGGCGGCGTACAAGCTGCTGGCGCAGGAGGAGGGCGTGTTCGTGGAGCTCGCCTCGGCCGCCAGTGTCGCGGGCTTGCTGCAGGCCCACGGGGAGGGCATGGTGGAGGCGGGGCAGCGCATCGTCTGCACGGTCACGGGCAACGGCCTGAAAGATCCCGACTGGGCCATCTCGGGGGCTCCGGCGCCGGTGGTCATCCCCATCGACGTCCACGCCGCCGCGGCGGCGCTCAACCTCGCGTGACGGGGGCGCACGGGGAGTGACGAGGGAAAAGTGAACGAATGACAACCGTTGACATCCGCGTGCCCGCCACGTCGGCGAACCTGGGGCCCGGGTTCGACGCGCTGGGGCTGGCACTGAGCCTCCACGACGACGTCGAGGCCACGCTCACCGGCGAACGCGGCGTACACGTCAGCGTGGAGGGGGAGGGCGCGGGGGAGGTCGATACCGGCGAGGGTCACCTGGTCGTCAGGGCCATGCGCGCGGCGTTCGCGCGCATGGGTGTGCCCCAGCCGGAAGGCATACGCCTGCGCTGCCACAACAGGATTCCGCACGCGCGTGGCCTGGGGTCGTCGTCGGCGGCCGTGTGCGCGGGCATTCTCGCCGCGCGCGCCCTGGCCGGCGCCGAGTTCTCCGATGACGCGGTTTTCGCGCTGGCCACCGAGATGGAGGGCCATCCCGACAATGTCGCCCCCTGCCTGGCGGGCGGGCTGACCGTGGCGTGGTCCGACCACTCCGAGCTGCCGCGTATGGTGAAACTCGCTCCCGACCAGCGCATCCGTCCGGTCGTCGTCGTGCCGTCGGCACGGCTGTCCACGGAGGCGGCGCGGGGGCTCCTGCCGAAGGACGTGCCCCACAAGGACGCCTCCTTCAACGCCGGCCGGGCCGCGTTGCTGATCGCCGCGCTGACCCAGCGGCCGGAGCGCGAGCTGCTGCTCGCGGCCACGGAAGACCGCCTCCACCAGCCCTACCGCGCGCCTGCCATGAGGCAGAGCGCGGATCTGGTAGAACGTCTCCGTGCAGTGGGCGTGCCCGCGGTCGTTTCGGGAGCGGGGCCCACGGTTCTTGCGTTTTCGACATCGGATACGCAGGATTTGATCGCGCCAGAAGTGGGTAATGACTGGCACATCCAGCAAATGGACGTCGACCCGTTTGGTGCGAACGTTCAGTTCCCCGAGACACGCTGATGCCTCTTTAGACCTTCAGGGAATAGCCGTGTGCGCTGGTGATGTTAGGCTGGTAGCCGCACCAGATGCCCCCTTGGTGGGTGCGTGCTTGTCAGCCATACATCGCTGCATCATGCTTCACGTCGCGAGGCGTGGGCAGCGCGGCTGTCTCCCCGGAATCCGTTGCCTCCGGTTGGCCCACACCCGGTTGGCTCAACGCGAGGTGGCGACGACGGGGATCTGTGCGTTCGAATCATCTCGACATCTGGTTGGCGACAGCAATCTGGGGGGTGTCAGCCACGCGCCAAGGGCCATCGGCGGCGTGGGCGAGCCCCTCCCCAAGAGTGGCGGCCGTCTCAAGCGACAGCCGAAGATCGCAAAGTGCACCCCGACCCGGTCTGTCCCGCCGGATCGCAAGCACCTCCGGGACGCCCGGAAGAACAAATCCGGCGCCCGACCCCTGGGAAGGACCTTTTAGTTGAGCGACACCACCGAACTCCTCTCCGACGCATCAGGCGCTGAGCCGGCGTCCGGCGACACCCCCACCCGCGCTCCGGCCAAGCCGCGTGCGCGTCGCTCCGGCACCGGCCTGTCCGCCAAGGTGCTGCCCGAGCTGCAGAAGATGGCCGCGGAGCTGGGCATCAGCGGGACCGGGCGCATGCGGAAGAGCCAGCTCATCGCGGCCATCCAGGAGAAGCAGGGTGGCGGTTCCGGAGACGGCGCTACCCCGGCCGCCGCCGCGGCGGAGACGCCCGCCCTCGTTTCGACGGAGGCGGCGCCCGCGGCCGAGCGGCCCACCCGTACGCGCAGGGAACGTTCCCGCGTCAAGACCGCCGACGACCCCGCCCCGCAGCCCGCGCCGGCCCCGGCCGCCGACCCCGTGGTCGTCGCCCCTGAGCCGGTCGCCGCCGCTCCGGCGGAGCCCGTCGTGGAGCAGCAGCAGGAGGCCGGGCAGGGCGACCTGCGGGCCGAGCGCG
>NZ_BAAAZP010000214.1:0-9632 GCF_039536965.1 Nonomuraea antimicrobica
CGTCCCCGGTGGTGGCGTGGCGCTGCTGCAGGCCGGCGCGAAGGCGTTCGACAAGCTGGAGCTCTCGGGCGATGAGGCCACCGGTGCCGCCATCGTGAAGAAGGCGCTGGAGGAGCCGCTCAAGCAGATCGCGGTCAACGCCGGTCTCGAGGGTGGCGTCGTGGTCGAGCGCGTGCGCAACCTCACCCCGGGTGAGGGCCTCAACGCCGCTACGGGCGAATATGTCAACATGTTCGAGGCCGGCATTCTCGACCCGGCCAAGGTGACCCGTTCGGCGCTGCAGAACGCCGCCTCCATCGCGGCGCTGTTCCTGACGACCGAGGCCGTCATCGCCGAGAAGCCCGAGAAGACCTCCGCCGCTCCGGCCATGCCGGGTGGCGGCGACATGGACTTCTAGGTCTTTTCCGTCGCCGGAACGTAGGGCGGCCCGGGTTCTTTCCGGGCCGCTCTTGTTTTTGTTGAGCTGCCATTACGTTTCGCAATTGATCTACTACTTGCGGTGAGGAAAGGTGGTGCCACACACCTCAACGAAGGAGTAGACAATGCTTTCCCGCAGCAAGCGTATTTTCGGCATCGCCGCTCTGACCCTGGCCGCCGCCACCGCCACGGCCGCCCCGGCGTACGCCGACGAGAACTTCGTGACCGACCTCGGCATTCTGCGAGAGCTGCAGGCCCCGCTGTGCCTGCCGGGCACGACGACGGGGATCGCGATCGTCGACGCGCTCCTGCCGCAGCTCATGGCCTGCGCCCAGGCCAAGATCGCCGGCTGACCCGACCCGGCTCCGACACACCAGAGCGCCTCGCCGATCACGGCGAGGCGCTCTGGTCTTTCTCCCGGCGGACGGTGCCCGGAGCGGGCGTGTCCCGAGGCGGCCCGGCGCGTTGGGTCAGACGCCGTAGGAGGCGATGATGTGGCCCCGGGCCAGGGTGTTGGCCGTGATGTTGAAACCGACCACCGCCGGGCTCGCGTCACTGTCGACCCCGAGCGAGTCGACGCCCAGCGCGTGCACCGTGAACACGTAGCGGTGCGGGTCGCCGGGGGGCGGGGCCGCGCCGCCGTACGCCTTGAGGCCGTAGTCGTTGCGGGCGTGCGTGGCGCCCTCGGACAGCCCCTTGAAGTCGGGGGCGGTGCCCGCGCCCGTGGGCAGCTCCGTCACCGAGACCGGCAGGTCGAACAGCACCCAGTGCCAGAAACCGCTGCCCGTGGGCGCGTCGGGGTCGAAGCAGGTAACGGCGTAGCCCCGGGTGCCCTCAGGGGCGCCGGACCAGCGCAGGTGGGGCGACAGGTTCTGGCCCGTCATGCCCCAGTCGTTGAAGACGTGCAGGTCGGCGAGCGTTCCGCCGTCTTGGAGGTCGTCGCTCTCGACCACGAGTGCGGGGACCGACGGCAGGTGTTCGTGGGGAAGCGGTGCGGGCACGGCATCCTCCTAGGGTGAGAGCCGGGTGTTTGCCCCAGCCATCCTAGAAGCGGCCGCGCCCGCCACCTCCCAAGCCACCACCACGATCACCCCGCCCCGTCGTCGGGTTGTTGGGCGTTCTGGGGGGAGTGGGGCGTTGGGTTGTCGCTCCGCCCGTGGGGCTCGTGCGTTCGAGCGGACCGCCGGGAAGTCGGCCCTGGCGGGAGCGGGGCGTCGTACGGGCTGGTCAGATTGTCAGTTCGGCGGGGAGGGGCTTGTCGTGCAGGACCGTCAGTGAGGTCACCGCGCGAGTCAGTACGACGTAGAGCCGGGCCAGCCCTCTCGGTTCGGCCGAGACGATGTCGGCCGGTTCGACCACGATGACGTGGTCGTACTCCAGGCCCTTGACCAGGGTGGCGGGGACGACGAGGAGGCGGTGCTCCTCGGCGGAGTCGGGGTCGAGCACGGCGTGCGGAAGGCCGTCGAGCGCCTGTGAGACCTGTGCGACCAGCGCGTCGGGGACGATGACGCCGATGGAGCCCTCCTTGCCCAGAGACTCCTCGGCGGCCCGCGCGACCGAGCCGCCCGGGGTGATGGTGAGCGAGCCGACGCCGGGGCGCAGCGAGCGCGGGGCGGCCAGTTCGGGCGCGATGGAGGGGAGCAGGCGGGCCGCGTAGTCGAGGACCTCGCGCGGTACGCGGAAGCCGAGCGTCAGCTCCGTCACCTCGCCCTCGCGCTGCCCCAGGTGCTCAAGCACCGTCTCCCACGACCTGGTCGACCACGGCGTCGTGCCCTGGGCCAGGTCGCCGAGCACGGTGGCCGAGCCGTTGCGGCACCGGCGGCCCAGCGCCCTGAGCTGCATCTCGGACAGGTCCTGAGCCTCGTCCACCACGAGGTGGCCCAGTGAGGGGGTGCGTTCCATGAGGTCGAGGAGCTCGTCGAGGAGGGCGGCGTCGGCGGCGGACCACTTGGCGGACTTGTGACTCCGGTACGGCTTCCGCCAGATCAGCATTTCCTGCTCGTCGGGCGACAAATCGGTTTTGGCGGCCCGGGCGAGGAAGTCCGGGTCGGCGAGGAGCCGATGGAGGACCTGCTCGGGCGTCAGCTTGGGCCACACCGCGTCCACGAGCTGCCTGACCGGCTTCGACCGGGCCACGGCGTCCTGGACCCGGTCGTCGGGCGACTCGCCCCGCTGCTCCATCCGTACCAGGACCTGGTGTGCCAGCCGCTGCGCCAGCGCGGCCCTGCCGGGGTTGTAGCGGGTGGTGCCGCGCAGGGAGGCGACGATCTCGCGTACCTCGTGGTCGGCCACCCGGAAGCGGTAGGCGCCCTTCGTGAACACCACCCCCTCCTCGGGCTTCGTGATGTGCAGCCAGAGGGCGCGTTCGAGCACGGCGGCCATCCTGGCGTCGCCCTTCATCGCCGCCACGAGCGGATCCTCCGGCGTGGCGTGCTCGCCGAGCAGCCCGGCCACCGTGGTCTGGTCGACCTTGACCTCGCCGAGCGCGGGCAGCACGGAGGAGATGTAGGAGAGGAAGGCCCGGTTGGGCCCGACGATCATGACTCCCGACCTGGCCAGCCGCTCGCGGTGGGTGAACAGCAGGTAGGCGGCCCGGTGCAGGCCGACGGCGGTCTTCCCGGTTCCGGGCGCGCCCTGCACGCACACGGTCTGGGCCAGCGTGGAGCGGACGATCTCGTCCTGGTCGGGCTGGATGGTGGCCACGATGTCGCGCATGGGGCCGGTGCGCGGGCGTTCGATCTCCTCGGTGAGGATCTTCGAGGGGCCGATCTCGCCGCCCTCGCCGAGCGGCTCGTCCTCGTACGCGGTCAGCGCGCCGCCGTGGTAACCGAAGCGGCGCCGGCGTACGACGCCCATCGGCTCGGCCGGGCTGGCCTGGTAGAACGCGCGGGACACCGGGGCCCGCCAGTCGATGACCAGCGGTTTGCTGTGGCCGTCGTGCACGTGGCGGCGGCCGACGTAGATCGTGCCGGGCAGGTCGTCGTGGCCGGTGCGGTCGAGGCGGCCGAAGAACAGCGGCGTGTCCGGATGGTCGGCGAGGGCCGCCACCCGCTGGTCGAGCAGCGACTGGAGGATCTGCTGCGACACCCAGTCGCCGGCCGCGTCGGCGGACAGGGACTGGGCGTGGACCCGCATGGCCTGCAGCGCGGCCCTGGAGTCGGCCAGGTGTGTCTGCTCGGCGGCGAGCACGTCGGTGGGCAGGTCGGGAGGTATGTCGGGGGCCAGTTGGTGCGCGGGCATGCGGAAACGTCTCCCTGGTGGATTACGGAGGTGGTCAAGGCAGCGAATCCGCCAGCTTAGTGGCGACTCAGCTGGGCCTCCAAGGCATTTACCGGCGGCGGGCGGGGTAGGGACGGGAGGTGGCGCGGGTCCAACTCCGTTTCTCGCCGATCATCCCCACGATCGCGAGCTTCCTGCTGGCGGCGTTGTGGGGGTTGTCGGTGTTCGCCGGGTGGGGGCTGGCGGCGTTCTGCTCCGGCGATGAGGCCGCTGCCGCGTGCTCGCGGCGGCTCGACCTGGTCTCGACGGTGTCGGGGTTGTTCGCCGCGCTGGCCGCCTGCTGCACGGCGGCCGCCTGGCTGCTGCCGTGGGCCAGGCAGGACCGGCGTACGTTCGCGGGCCTCATGGCCGCCGGGGTGGTGGCCTGGATCGCGGCGGAGGGCGTGCTCTTCGTCGGAGGGATGATGTCCCGCTAGGCCGGTTCGCGCAGGGGGACCCGAGTCCGCCCGTCTATCACCACAAGCCCGACAGAAGCGGCTTCCTGCAACGAACCTGGGAATACCGAAAAATTCGGGCATTTCAGGTGCGTTTGTCGGATCATGGGGGTATGTCGCAGGCGGCGTGATAGTACGCAGGTGAGGGGGGTGGTTCGAATGTCGGCCCGCGGAGTCTCGTGGACGTGACACCACGCTGAATGCCTGGCCGCTCAGGCGAGCGGCCGGGCATCACACCACACCTCTCAGACACCGCCCAGCACGTCGTCGGCATCGATGATCTGGTACGCGTACCCCTGCTCGGCCAGGAACCGCTGCCGGTGCGCCGCGAACTCCTGGTCGACCGTGTCCCTGCTGACCACCGTGTAGAACCGGGCGCCCCCGCCGTCGGCCTTGGGTCGCAGCACCCGCCCGAGCCGCTGGGCCTCCTCCTGGCGCGAGCCGAACGTGCCCGACACCTGGATGGCGATGGCCGCCTCCGGCAGGTCGATGGAGAAGTTGGCCACCTTCGACACCACCAGCACCTGGATCTCCTTGTCGCGGAACGCCTGGTAGAGGCGCTCACGCTCCTTGACCTTGGTGTCGCCCTTGATGACGGGCGCGTTGAGGTGCTCGCCCAGCTCGTCGAGCTGGTCGATGTACTGGCCGATGACCAGCACCTGCTCGCCCAGGTGGCGGCGGACCAGGGCCTCGGTCACGTGGGTCTTGGACGGCGTGGTGGCGCAGAACCGGTAACGCTCCTCGGACTCGGCCATCGCGTACGCCAGCCGCTCCTGGTCCGTCAGCGTCACGCGTACTTCGACGCAGTCGGCGGGCGCGATCCAGCCCTGGTTCTCCATCTCCTTCCAGGGCGCGTCGTAGCGCTTGGGGCCGATCAGCGAGAACACGTCGCCCTCGCGCCCGTCTTCCCGCACCAGCGTCGCGGTCAGCCCGACGCGCCTGCGGGCCTGGAGATGGGCGGTCATCCGGAAGATCGGCGCGGGCAGCAGGTGCACCTCGTCGTAGACGATCAGGCCCCAGTCGCGGGCGTCGAACAGCTCCAGATGGCTGTAGACGCCTTTGCGCCGCGTGGTCATCACCTGGTAGGTGGCGATGGTGACCGGGCGGATCTCCTTCTTCGAGCCGGAGTATTCGCCGATCTCGTCCTCGGTCAGCGACGTGCGCCTGAGCAACTCGCTCTTCCACTGGTGCGCCGAGACCGTGTTGGTGACCAGGATGAGCGTGGTGGCCTGGGCGTGGGACATGGCGGCCGCGCCCACGATGGTCTTGCCCGCGCCGCAGGGCAGCACGACCACGCCCGAGCCGCCGTTCCAGAACGCCTCGGCCGCCTCGCGCTGGTAGGGCCGCAGCTCCCAGCCCTCCTGCAGCAGCTTGATCGTGTGCTGCTCGCCGTCGACGTAGCCCGCCAGGTCTTCGGCCGGCCAGCCCAGCTTGAGCAGGGCCTGCTTGACGTTGCCCCGGTCGCTCGGATGCACCACGACCGTGTCGTCGCCGACCCGGTCGCCCAGCATCGGCTGGATCTTCTTGGAGCGCAGCACCTCTTCGAGCACGGCCCGGTCGGTGGAGGTGAGCACGAGCCCGTGCCCTGGGTCCTTCTCCAGCCGCAGCCGGCCGTAGCGCGCCATGGTCTCGGCGATGTCCACGAGCAGGGCGTGCGGCACCGGGTAGCGGCTGTGGCCGATCAGCGCGTCGATGACCTGCTCGGCGTCGTGCCCGGCGGCGCGGGCGTTCCACAGCGCCAGCGGGGTGATGCGGTAGGTGTGCACGTGTTCCGGAGCGCGTTCGAGCTCGGCGAACGGCGCGATCGCCTTGCGGCAGGCGTCGGCCCGCTCGTGGTCGACCTCGAGCAGCAGCGTCTTGTCCGACTGGACGATCAGCGGTCCATCGCTCACTGGCTTTTCTCCGTGGGGTTCAGACGGGGGCCTGGCGCGTCAGGACCATCGTCTCCTGATCCCGGCCTCCCCGCTCCGACTCTCCAACAACGGGCAGGCCAGGATTAGTCCTCAGGACCGTCTGATCAGTCGTCGAACGCGCCGCTGAACCCCAGGGCGAGGAAGGTGCCGATGGTCACCACGAAGCCCAGCCCGAACAGGACCCAGCTCCAGGTGATCATGGTGCGCGCGGTCCGCGGCTCGGTGCGTGACCTGCCGATGGCCAGACCGGCCAGGATCGCGCCGGGGATGCCCAGGACGTTGCAGCAGGAGACGACCGCGACCAGGTTGAGCACGAGCGCGACGATGGCGTTGGCACTCGGTCCGTCGTTGCGCGGGGGCGGAGTGCCGTAGCCATAGCCGTATTGAGGCGGCGGCTGCTCGCCGTAGGGCGCCCCATAAGGCTGGTACGGATATCCCGACGGATCTTCCTGACCCATGTTCACCTCCAGACAGGTCAACAATTATCACGGAATCGACAGGCGTCAGACCGCGTGCGCGAGATCGGCAGAGCCTTCCCGGCGGTCAGCCGAGCCTGCTCCGCAGGGCCTTGCGGTCGAGCTTGAGCACGCTGGTCACCGGCACGGAGTCGACGAAGCGCACCTCGCGGGGATACTTCACCCGGCCCACCCGCTCGCGCGCCCACCCGATCAGCTCCTCCGCCGTCACCGTCGCCCCCGGCCTGAGCTGCACGAAGGCCACGACCTCCTCGCCGACGCGGGGATCGGGACGGCCGACGACGCCCGACATCACGACGTCGGGATGCCGGTCGAGCGCGTCCTCCACGTCGCGGGGGAACACGTTGAAGCCGCCACGGATGATCAGGTCCTTCTTCCTGTCCACGACGTAGAGATACCCGTCGTCGTCCACGCACCCGAGATCACCGGTACGCAGCTCGTCGCCGACCAGCGCCGTGCCCTCGGGGTCGGGCTCGTGCTCGCCCCAGTAGCCGAGCATGAGCGACTCCCCGGCGACGCAGATCTCGCCGACGTCCCCGGTCTCCACCGCCTCGCCCGCGCGGTCGCGGATGGTGATCGTGTAGCCGGCCAGCGGCAGCCCGACGCTGCCCGCCCGGCGCCGGCCCGGCGGGTTGAAGGTGGTGACCGCGCTGGTCTCGGTCAGGCCGTAGCCCTCCAGGATCCGCACGCCGGGCAGCCTGCGCTCGAACTCCTCCAGCGCCGCCCGGCCCAGCGGCGCCGCGCCGCAGGTGAGGTAGGCCAGGTCGGGCAGCTCGTACGTCTCCAGCGGCTCGGCGAGCAGGAGGTGGACCATGGCGGGCACGACGGTGCCGTACTGGACGTGCTGCTCGGCGGCCAGCCTCAGGAACGCCTTCGGGTCGAACCAGCGCATCAGCACCGCCTGCTGCGGCTCGCTCGCGTGCATCGAGGCGACCGTGACGATCAGCCCGTACGCGTGCGACAGCGGCACGGGCACCAGCGCGCGGTTCCTCCCCTCCTGGTGTGACAGGTCGAAGGCGTCCTTGGCCACGTGCCACAGGCCGCCGTGGCTGAGCATGACGCCCTTGGCCCTGCCGGTCGTGCCGCCGGTGTACATGAGGGCGGCCAGGTCGCCCGGGTCCCTGCTGGCGGGGCCGCGTTCGGCGGCGCGTTCGAGCTCCGCCGTGTCCGCGTACACGGGGAGGTCGACGCCGGCGGCGCGGACGTCGTCGGCCAGTTCCGGCGAGGTCACGATCGCGCTCGCGCCGCTGTCGAGCAGGATGTGCCGCAGCTCCTCCTGTCCCACCAGGAACACCACCGGCGTCACCACCGCGCCCGCCGCCCATAGTGCCTGGTAGACGAGCGGCACCTCGGGCGAGTTCGCCATCATCACCGCGACCCGGTCGCCCGGCCGGATTCCGGCCTCGGCGAACCCGCCGCTCATCCGGCGCGCACGTACGGCGAGCGCGTGACTGCGGTGCCAGACGCCCTCGTAGAAGATCGAGTCGTGGTCGTCGAAGCGGTCCCACGACTCCTCGGCCAGCCTGCCCAGCGTTCGCTCGGTCACATGCCCAACCTGCTGCGCGTGAGGACGCGCGGTCAAGCCTCCACGGGCTTGACTAGTCATTGTGGACGGTCCTCCCATAGCCCGTAAATACGTATTAATCTTCCTCTATCCCCATTCGAGTTTTCATGTCGGCCTAGATCGTGTAAAGGTTGGAGATCTAAGGGTCGTGGGGGCCCGCCGGAGCCATGGAGGGCATGATCGGCATGTCCGCTTTCTCGGTCGTGAGGTCTGGTCTCCGCAGGTCAACGGGTAGCCGTGACGCTGTGCGACCCTCTCGCATAAAACTGTGCGAAGCGAAGAATTTTGTTGTCTGACCAGAAACTCCGTAGAAAACTTTCCAGTCAATTCCGAGGTGGCCCCGTGACCGAAACGCCTGAACCGGGCGAGATCGACCTCGACAACATTACGCTCACCGGGAGCCTGAGAGCGGTCGGCGACCACCTGCGCGCGGTGACCGGCCCGGCCACCGGAGACCTGAGCCGGCGCGCGGCCGACGCCCTGCTGCGCTCGTACCTGGAGCCGGGCTGCTTCCCCGACGCCGTGCGCCGGCTGTCCATGCGGCACCTGCTCGTGCTCGTCGGCGAGGAGGAGACGGGCCGCCGGCTGGGCGGCCTCGCCCTGCTGTCGCGCATGTCGCTGGCCGAGAGCACCATCACCGTGCTGTCACCGGCCGCCGACGCGCGCGACCTGCTGTCCGGCACCGAGTACGAACCGGGCCGGGCCTACCTGCTGCACGACTGGATCGCGGTCAGCACCGACCGCACCGAGCTGGTCAACCTGGCCCGCAAGCTGGCCGAGCTGGGCTCGTACCTGGTGGTGACCAGGAACGGTGCTCCCTCCGAGGCGGTCGAGGTGGAGCACCCGTGGGCCGCGCCCGATCCAGGGGAGCTGTACGACCTGTGCCTGAGAACGTCCGGACGGCGGGCGGGGCTCAGCCAGGAGGAGCTGACCCGCGGCCGGGACCTGGCGCTGAGCCTGCCGACGCCCGCCGAGGTCGTACGCCTGTCCGCCCGCGTCGCCCAGGGCGGCGAGCCGGGCGCCGAGGAGGTGGCGGCCTGGTTCGACACCAAGCCGCCCATGCGCGAGGTGCTGGCCGTGGCGGCGCTGGCGTTCACCCACCGGGCGGCGGAAGACGACTACGACGAGCAGCTCGCCCGGCTCGAACGGCTCCTCAGCCACGAGACCCTCCGCCGGCCCTTACGCTGCCCGCTGGTCGTCGTCGAGGGCGGGCTCGTCGGGTTCCGCGACGCCCGCCGGCGCGGGCAGGTGCTGGCCGAGCTGGCCGCCCGGTACGGGTTCTGGCTGTGGCAGCCGGTGCGCGAGTGGGTCAGGTCGCTGCCGGGGCAGGGGCCGGCCAGTCAGGTACGCGCCGCGGCGGGGCTGGCGCTGCTGGCCAGGCACGCGTTCAAGGAGGTCCAGCAGGAGTTCCTTGAGGTCTGGGCGCGGGGCAGCGCGGCCGAACGGGTGGCGGCGGCCAACGTGCTGTCGTACATGTGCGCCGACGACACCCTCGCCCCCGAGGCGCTCGGGCTCGCGCTGGGCTGGGCGGCGGACCCGGGGGACGTGC
>NZ_BAAAZP010000215.1:0-7017 GCF_039536965.1 Nonomuraea antimicrobica
CGGCGCCAGGGGCCGCGGCAGCGGGACCGGCCGCCGGACGGACGTGCGAGCGCGCCGGCGCAGCCGGACCACGATCGCGGTCAGGACGGCCGCCGTCAGCGCGAATCGTACGAGCTTGAGCACGTCGCGCACCCTATCCCGAAATAGATCACTCTATGTGCCGGCATTAAAGTCGGACGCATGGAATTCCGACACCTCGGTCGCAGCGGTCTCGTGGTCAGCGAGATCAGCTACGGCAACTGGCTCACCCACGGCTCCCAGGTCGAGGAGGACGCCGCCAAGCAGTGCGTGCAGGCGGCGCTCGACGAGGGCATCACCACGTTCGACACCGCCGACGTCTACGCGGGCACGAAGGCCGAGGAGGTGCTCGGCCGCGCGCTGAAGGGCGTGCGCAGGGAGTCGCTGGAGATCTTCACCAAGGTCTACTGGCCGACCGGGCCCGGCCGCAACGACCGCGGCCTGTCTCGCAAGCACATCACCGAGTCGATCCACGGCTCGCTGCGCCGCCTGCAGACCGACTACGTGGACCTGTACCAGGCGCACCGCTTCGACTACGAGACCCCGCTCGAGGAGACCCTCAAGACCTTCGACGACCTGGTACGCCAGGGCAAGGTCCTCTACGTCGGCGTGAGCGAGTGGAACGCCGAGCAGATCGCGCGGGCGCTCAAGATCGCCGACGAGATGGGCTTCGACCGCATCGTGTCGAACCAGCCCCAGTACTCGATGTTGTGGCGCGTCATCGAGCCGGAGATCGTGCCGCTGAGCGAGAAGGAGGGCGTGGGCCAGATCGTCTGGTCGCCCATCGCGCAGGGCGTGCTGACCGGCAAGTACCTGCCCGGCCGGCAGCCGCCGGAGGGCTCGCGGGCGACCGACGAGAGCGGCGGCAGCACCATGATCGCCCGCTTCATGAACGACGACGTGCTCACCCGCGTCCAGGAGCTCAAGCCGATCGCGGCCGACCTGGGGCTGAGCATGGCCCAACTGGCGGTCGCCTGGGTCCTGCAGAACCCGAACGTCTCCAGCGCCATCGTCGGCGCCAGCCGGCCCGAGCAGGTACGCGACAACGTCAAGGCGGCGGGCGTCAAGCTCGACGCCGACGTGCTCAAGCGGATCGACCACGTGCTCGGCGGCATCGTCGAGCGCGACCCCACCAAGACCGCGAGCCCGGCCAAGCGCCCATAACCTCCCCTGCGACAAGAACCCCTTGGGCCGCGACAGCGCCCAAGGGGTTTTCTCTTATCCGGGGTCACTCAGGACGCAATGACAATCCCGTGTATTCGACGCGGTCCTCGTCCAGCAACGCGACCTGCTCAACACCGGCTTCCACCAGCTCACGCCAGTTTTCGCCGAGCCACGACTCCGCGTCGGCCTGGCTCGGAAAAACTTCTCGCGGCAAAGGGCGATCCGTTACCTCACCACCACGTGCATTTTCATAACGCCACCGCCATGTCATGCCATACGCTCCTTTTCCGCGGGTCCGCCGGCGCACCCTCCGCAGGCACTGGAACCCTACTCCCGAGCTCGGGAGGTCGATCGACGCTGCGCGTTCACCGTGTTGCGGTCGGGCTCGCCTCGGGGGGCGGCCGTCTTCCTCTCCCTCCCCTCGTTCCGCCCGCCCCTCACCTTCCGGCGGCGTACGGAGGTTGCCCGGCCTCGGCCGGGCGGCTTTGCACGATCGGCTTTGTACCATCGGCGCGGTGAACGTCCTTCTCACCGGCACCGCGGGCGGCGCGGGGTGGCCGGAGCCCGGTTGCCGGTGCGCGTCCTGCGCCCGCCTGCCCCCGGGCCATCGCCGCCCCTTCGGTCTCGTCGTGGACGGCGTCGTCCCG
The DNA here is from genome assembly GCF_039536965.1 of Nonomuraea antimicrobica. Taxonomy (NCBI): domain Bacteria; kingdom Bacillati; phylum Actinomycetota; class Actinomycetes; order Streptosporangiales; family Streptosporangiaceae; genus Nonomuraea; species Nonomuraea antimicrobica. Next base: position 1,830 of record NZ_BAAAZP010000215.1, read on the forward strand.
TTCCCCTTCGCGGACCTGCCGGACGGCTACCGCGCCTGCGCCGACGGCCTGGGCCTGACCTGCCCGGACGGCTCCCGCCTGCTCTGCCTCCCCCGCGACCGCCCCGTGCCCGCGAACGGCCCCGCCCGGTACGACGTGGTGCTGATCGACCTGCTCGACCGCCCCGAACGCCTCGGCGAGCTGCGGCGCATGGGCCTGGTCGACGAGGAGACCGTGGTGGCCGCCGTCGGGCTGGATCACCGGATCCGGTCGGAGGAGGAGCTGGCGAGACGGCTGCGGCTCTGGGGGGCGCTCGCCGTCCCCGACGGCACGGAGCTGCGGCCGGGGACGCCGATGCCCAGGCGCGGCGGCGGCGCGGGCCGGGCCCTGCTGCTGGGCGGGTCGAGGTCGGGCAAGTCGGCCGAGGCGGAGCTGCGGCTGGCCGCCGAGCCGTACGTCACGTACGTGGCCACCGGTCCCGACGGCGCGGGCGACGGCGAGTGGGCGGCACGGGTACGCGCGCACCGGGAGCGGCGTCCCGCGCACTGGGCCACCGTCGAGACCACGGACCTGGCGGCGGCGATCCGCGCGGCGGCCACCCCGCTGCTGATCGACGGCCTGGGCACGTGGCTCACGGCGGTCTTCGACGAGCACGGCGCGTGGGAGGGCGACCGCGCACCCGTGGCGGCCCGCTGCGCGGAACTCGTGGCGGCGTGGCGTCAGTCGGACCGGCCGCTGGTGGCGGTGTCGGACGAGGTGGGCATGGGCGTGGTGCCCGCGACGGCCAGCGGCCGGGCGTTCAGGGACGCGCTCGGGCGGCTCAACGAGCGCCTGGCCGCCGAGTCGGAGTACGTGGCACTGGTGGTGGCCGGACGCCCGCTCGCCCTGTAGCCGCCCGGTCACCGGCGGCGGCGGACCCGGTGGCGGGTCCGGTGGGGCCGGTGGCGGGTCGGTGGCGGGTCGGGCGAGGGCGTTACGGGCGGGCGGCGCGGGCGTACCAGCGGCCGTCGAGGCGGTCCACCTGCAGGGGGCGGCCGAAGCAGTCGCTGAGCATGGGCGAGGTGAGCACGTCGGCCACCGGCCCGGCGGCAAGCACGCGGGCGTCGCGCATGAGCATCGCGTGCGTGGTCGTCGCCGGCACCTCCTCCAGGTGGTGCGTCACCAGGACGGTCGTGAGCACGGGCCTGGTCGTCGCCAGGTCCTCGACGGCGGCGATGAGGTCTTCCCGCGCCGGCAGGTCGAGCCCCGCGAACGGCTCGTCGAGCAGGAGCACCGCCGGGTCCGCCATGAGCGCCCTGGCCACCCTGATTCTGGCCCGCTCGCCCTGGGAGCACACCCGGAAGGGCCGCTCGGCCAGGTCCTTGCAGCCGAGGTCGGCCAGCAGCCGGTGGGCCCGCTCCCGCTCGGCCTCGCCGTACCTGTCCCACAGCGGAACGCTGGTGCCCGTGTGGCCGGTGAGCACGACGGTGTGCGCGGTCGCCCCCTCCTCCTCCATCAGCTCCTCGTCGACCAGCCGCTGGCTGGCCGCGACCAGGCCGATGTGGCGGCGCAGCTCCCGCACGTCGACCCGGCCGAGCCGGTGGCCGAGCACGGTGACCGCGCCCTCACTGGGATGCCGTACGGCGCCCGCCAGCGACAGCAGCGTCGTCTTGCCCGCGCCGTTGGGACCGATGATCACCCAGTGGTCGCCGTAGTCGACCTGCCAGTCGACACCGTCGAGCAGCGACTTGCCGACGACCCGGACACCTACGCCTTCCAGTTCAACCACGTGCATCCCGCCACCCTAGTGGCCCCTAGGATCGTCCGTTATGCGGCTGATGGAAGGGCTGCGGTTCGCCGTGGGCACGCTGAGCGTCTTCCCCGTCCGCGTGGAACGGGTGGATCGGCAGGTGGCGGGGCGGGCGATGACGCTGGCTCCGTTCCTGGGGCCGGTGCTCGGGCTCGTCGCCGGGTCGCCGCTGCTGCTGACCGGCGACCGGTCGCTGCTGGGAGCGGCGCTGGCGGTGGGGCTGCTGGCCCTGCTCACCCGGGGATTGCATCTCGACGGGCTGGCCGACCTCGCCGACGGGCTCGGGAGCGGCAAGCCGCCCGGCCAGGCGCTCGACATCATGAAAAAGTCGGACATCGGGCCGTTCGGCGTGATGACGCTGGTGCTCACGCTGCTCGTCCAGGTGGCGGCGCTCGCGGAGGCCGGGTTCTGGGCGTTGGTGACGGCGTGCCTGGCGGGGCGGCTGGCGCTGACCTGGGCCTGCCGCGAGGGGGTGGCCGCCGCCCGGCCCGACGGGCTGGGGGCGATGGTCGCGGGCACCGTACGCCGCCCGGCCGCCTGGCTCGTCACCCTGGCCGCGCTCCTCATCGCCGCCCTGATCGGCCTGCTCACCACGCCCGGCGCGGTCTACGTGGCGCCGGGAGCGGTGCTGGCCGGGCTCGGCGCCGCCCTCCTGCTGCTGCGCCACGCCGGGCGCCGCCTCGGCGGCGTCACAGGGGACGTGCTCGGCGCGCTGGTGGAGACGGCCACGGCCGCCGCGCTCGTGGCGTACGCGGTGCTCGCCTGAACGACCCGGAGGACGGGCTCAGGCGACCGGCTCGGCTTGCCGGGGCTGCCGCCGCGGGCGGATCGGGAGGAGGCGGAGCAGGGCCACGCCGAGCAGCGCGAGCAGCGCCCACCCGACCAGCCCGGTGATCCCGGCGAGCAGCTCGTTCGGCGGGGCGGCGGCGTCGCCGAGCAGCAGCACGGGCGCGGCGACGGCGTTCAGGGACGCGTGCGCCACCACGGCGGGCCACACGCTCCCCGTACGCAGCCGCAGCCACCCCATCACCACCCCCGCCAGCATGCAGAAGCCGATGAAGCACAGCGCCGCCCACGAGCCCAGGCGCGGATAGTTGTAGCCGAGCAGGGTGAGCGGGGCGTGCCAGACGCCCCAGATCGCGCCGGAGACGAGCAGGCCGGCCGTCATCCCGTGGGACGCGACGAGCCGCGGCACCAGCCAGCCCCGCCAGCCCCACTCCTCCCCCAGCACCGGGACGGCGTTCAGCACCGGCCCCGCCACCACCGCCACCACGATCTGCATGAGGGCCACCGAGCCCAGGTCGGCCGGGACCTCCAGGCCGCGGGCCCCCAGCGCCGCCCGCAGCAGGCTCAGCCGGTCGAGGTCGAGCGAGACGAGCCCGGTGGCGACGCTGATCCCCATGGCGAGGAACACCAGCGCCGGCACGCCGAGCCAGGCTGCCAGCACGAGCGCGCCCGTACGGCCCCTGCGCGGGCCGAGCGTGAGCCCGGTCTCCCCGGCCCACTGCCGGAACGGCGTGCGCGACACGGCCCACGCGCCGAGCACGCCCACGGCCGGCGTGAACATCATCAGCGTGGCGAGCGCCTGCGTCAGCGGCGAGGCCAGCCCGTCGCCGAGCCACAGGGGCAGCGCGACCCCCCAGGACAGCCCGAAGGCCAGGACGACGAAGACGAGCAGTGGTCTCTTCAAGAGTGGTCTTTTCATGACTGCACACGCTCCGCGATGAGGGCGTTGATGAGGGATGCGCCGCGCTCGGCGTCGTCGATGCTGATCGCCAGCGTGCCACCGGACCGGTAGCCGAGGACCAGGCACTCACCGCCGCGCAACATGATGGTGGCGGCTCCCGGCAGTCCGCGGAAGCCCCAGCCGCCCACGCCACCGGGACGGCGCTGCTCCACCCAGGCCGACTCGATCTTGGACAGGGCGATCCTGCGCTCCGGGCGGCCGAAGGGCCCGAACCCGATCGCGACCGCCGCGTCGTCCACCCTGACCCGCACGGACGTGCTCGCGAGGCCGGCCACGAAGACGATGACGAGGACGGGCAGGAGCCTGGCCCTGACGTCGCCGGGCACGGTGCCGGAGACGTCCAGTGCGACCACCACGGCGATGACGACCGGCGTGGCGAACGTGGCCGCGGCGAGCCACGGGTTGATCACGCGGCTGACCCAGACCGTGCGCCGCCCCGGCTCCAGCCTGAGCGCGGGGGGCGCCTGCGCCTCGGGAGAGTGCCGGTCCCGGGGTCCCCTGCCGAGGTATCCCGCGAGGGTTCCGACGGCGACCATGGCGCCGAGGGCCGCGGGGACGTGCCAGCCGGGCAGCAGGGCGGCCCGCCAGTCGGGGGCGTCGAGGTTGACCGCCAGCGTCGAGGCGTCCACGGAGACCAGCATCGCGCCCGCGCCGAAGAGGCAGCCCCACCAGATGGCCCGGTTCGCGCGCCGGGAGTGGCCCCATGCGCTCACCGCGAACAGGGCCGCCCACAGCACGCCCCAGATGACGACCGTGGTGACCACGTGTGCCGTGAGGGAGCTGGATCCGTCCGGGACGCTGCCGGACGACCCCCAGTGCGTGGCGATCGGGTCGGGCAGCCGATCGCGCAGGGCGTAAGGCGCCAGGACCAGCACGGCGGTCACGGCCAGCCCCCACGCGGCGGCGAGGACACGGGGTCTCACGTCAGCTCCTCCAAGATCGTGATGAGGTCGTCACGGCTGTAGCCGTGCTTCTTGGCCTCCTCGAGCAGGTCGCGCGCCCGCTGGGCGAGCAGGGCGCGCCCGTCGGCCCGCCCGGCCACGCTGACGCCGCGGCCCCTCCTGAACTCCAGCAGCCCCTCGTCGCGCAGGTCGCGCAGCGCGCGCAGCACGGTGTTGGGGTTGATGCCCAGCGCCCCGGCCAGGTCTCGGGCCGGTGGCAGGCGGTCGCCCGGCCGGTAGGAGCCCTCGCCGATGGCACGCCGGATCGCCCCCGCCACCTGCTCGTGGAGGGGCCGGGAGTCGTTGAGGTCGAGCGTCAGCAACATGGTGCTAATGACACTAGCACTATTCTGCAAAGTACGCTCCAACCAGCGATTGGTAGGATGAACCCCTGTTTGTGAGTACGCAGAAACCGTGGATAGCATCGGTTTACGTGACCACTGTGCGGCTGAACTCAGCAGATCCAGTCTCCATCGACACCGACGCGTTGATCGTCGGCTTCCGGCCGAGCCCCGACGGCCCGGTCCCCGCAGTGGGCGCCGAGTCCCTCGAAGCGGCCTTCGGCGGCAAGCTCGCAGGCTCCCTCAGCGCCGTGGCCTTCTCCGGCAAGGCCGGCGAGGTGGCCAAGCTGCCGACTTTCGGCGCCATCACCGCCCCGCTGCTGGTCGCGGTCGGTCTCGGTGACTCCCCCGGCCTCGAGGGCCTGCTCCGGGCCGCCGGAGCCGTGCTCTG
>NZ_BAAAZP010000215.1:7040-10043 GCF_039536965.1 Nonomuraea antimicrobica
CCGCCGTGCGCTCCCTCGCCGGCGCCGCCCGCGCCGCGCTCGCCCTGCCCGCCGGCACCGCCGAGGAGAGCGAGGCCGTCGCGCTCGGCGGTCTGCTCGGCGCGTACGCCTTCTCCCGCTACCGCACCGACGGCGAGCGCAAGGCCCCGGTGTCCGAGCTCACGGTGGTCTCGGAGCAGCAGGAAGACCTGGCCGAGCGGGCGAGCGTGCTGGCCGAGGCGGTCGCTCTCGTCCGCGACCTGGTCAACACGCCTCCCTCCGACCTGTCGCCGGCCAAGTTCGCCGAGCTGGCCGAGCAGGTGGGCGGCAAGGCGGGGCTCAGCGTCGAGGTGCTCGACGAAAAGCAGCTCAGAGACGGCGGCTACGGCGGCCTCGTCGGCGTCGGCCAGGGCTCGGCCAACCCGCCGCGCCTGGTCCGCCTGGCCTACAGCCACCCCGAGGCCGGCAAGACGCTGGCGTTCGTGGGCAAGGGCATCACGTTCGACTCGGGCGGCCTGTCGCTCAAGCCGTCCGCGGCCATGGACCTGATGAAGTCCGACATGGGCGGCGCCGGCGCCGTGCTGGGCGCGCTGATCGGCATCGCCAGGCTCGGCCTGCCGGTCAACGCCGTCGGCTACCTCTGCCTGGCGGAAAACCTGCCCAGCGGCACCGCCCAGCGCCCGTCCGACGTCATCCACAGCTACAGCGGCAAGACCGTCGAGGTGCTCGACACCGACGCCGAGGGCCGCCTGGTGCTCATGGACGGCATCGCCCGCGCGGCCGAGGACAACCCCGACGTGATCGTCGACGTGGCCACCCTCACCGGCGCCCAGATCGTCGCGCTCGGCTGGCGCACCGCGGGTGTCATGGCCAACGACGACGCCGTCAGGGAGCTGGTGGTCGAGGTGGCCGGGGCCGCGGGCGAGGGCGCGTGGGGCATGCCGCTGCCGGAGGAGCTGCGCAAGGGCCTCGACTCGCCGATCGCCGACATCGCCAACCTCCAGCCCGAGCGCTGGGGCAGCATGCTGGCGGCGGGCATCTTCCTGAAGGAGTTCGTGCCCGACGGGGTGCGCTGGGCCCACATCGACATGGCCGGGCCCGCCTTCAACAAGGGCGAGCCGTACGGTTACACCCCGAAGGGCGGCACGGGCGCCATCACCCGCACCCTCATCGGACTCGCAGAGCGGCACGCGAGCATCTGAAACAAATGAAAAGATGACGGCATCACGAACACCCCGACAAGGAGCCTTCCTGTGGCCTATGACATCGTCGTCCTAGGAGGCGGCAGCGGCGGTTACGCCTGCGCCCTGCGGGCGGCTGAGCTGGGCAAGTCGGTCGCCCTGATCGAAAAGGACAAGATCGGCGGCACCTGCCTCCACAGGGGATGCATCCCCACGAAGGCCCTGCTGCACTCCGCCGAGGTCGCCGACGAGACCCGCGAGAGCGAGTCCTACGGCGTCAAGGCGCGTTTCGAGGGCATCGACGTCCAGGGCGTCCACACCTTCAAGGACAAGATCGTCACTCGGGCCTGGAAGGGCGTGCAGGGCCTGCTGAAGGCCGCGGGCGTGACGATCGTCGAGGGCGAGGGCCGCCTGACCGGGCCCAACCGGATCCAGGTGGGCTCCGAGGTCTACGAGGGCCGCAACATCGTCCTGGCCACGGGTTCCGCCCCCAAGACGCTGCCCGGCCTCGAGATCGACGGTGAGCGCGTCATCACCAGCGAGCACACGCTCAAGATGGACCGCGTGCCCACGTCGGTGATCGTGCTCGGCGGCGGCGTGATCGGCGTCGAGCTGGCCAGCGTCTACCGCTCGTTCGGGGCGGAGGTCACGATCGTCGAGGCGCTGCCGCACCTGCTGCCCACCGAGGAGGAGTCCAGCTCCAAGCTGCTGGAGCGGGCCTTCCGCCGCCGCGGCATCAAATACGAGCTGGGCGTCTTCTTCGACGGCGCCAAGACCACCGAGACGGGTGTGGTGGTCACGCTGGCCAACGGCAAGACCCTCGACGCGGAGCTGCTGCTCGTCGCGGTGGGCCGCGGCGCGGTGTCGTCCGGCATGGGCTTCGAGGAGCAGGGCATCGCCGTCGAGCGCGGCGCCGTCGTGGTCGACGAGCACTGCCGCACGTCGGTGCCCGGCGTCTACGCCATCGGCGACCTGATCCCGACCCTGCAGCTCGCGCACGCCGGGTTCGCGGAGGGCATCATGGTGGCCGAGCACATCGCCGGGCTCAACCCGCCGCCCATCGACTACGCCGGCGTGCCGCGCATCACCTACTCCGACCCCGAGGTGGCCTCGGTCGGCATCACCTCGGCGCAGGCGGCAGAGCGCGGCATCGAGATCGTCGAGCAGGTCTACGACCTCGCGGGAAACCCCAAGAGCCAGATCCTCGGCACCGCGGGCGCGGTGAAGGTCATCGCCCAGAAGGACGGCCCCGTGATCGGCGTCCACATGGTGGGCCGCCGCATCGGCGAGCTCGTCACCGAAGGCCAGCTCATCTACAACTGGGAGGCACTGCCCGCGGAGGTCGCCCAGCTCATCCACGCACACCCGACCCAGTCCGAGGCCATGGGTGAGGCGATGCTGGCCCTGGCCGGCAAGCCGCTGCACGTACACAACTAGTCCAGCCCTCGAGATCAGAACGCGAGAGAAGAATAACGATGCCGGTCTCCGTACAGATGCCCCAGCTCGGCGAGAGCGTGACCGAGGGCACGGTAACCCGTTGGCTGAAGAAGGAGGGCGAGCGCGTCGAGGCCGACGAGCCGCTCCTCGAGGTGTCCACCGACAAGGTCGACACCGAGATCCCGTCGCCGTCCGCGGGTGTCCTCACCAAGATCGTCGTAGCGGAGGACGAAACGGTCGAGGTCGGGGCCGAGCTCGCCATCATCGACGAGAACGCCCAGCCGGGCGCCGTCGCCCCGGCTCCCGAGGCGGCCCCCGCGCCGGCTCCGCAGCCCGAGCCGGAGCCCGCGCCCGCCGCCGCGCCCGCGGTCTCCTCCATCCCGCAGCCGGCTCCGGCGCAGCCCGC